>NZ_JACBXB010000262.1 GCF_013870575.1 Pseudonocardia pini | reverse complement strand
CGCGCGACCGAGGAGGCCGTCGTGCTCGCGCGCAACGAGGACGGTCCGGCGAAGCAGCGCAAGCAGCGCGGCAAGCCGGCGGTGAGCGAGGGCATGACCGCCGTCGCCTCGCGCCTCGCCGACCGCTTCGACACCACGGTCAAGGTCGAGATGGGCGCCCGGAAGGGCCGGATCGTCGTCGAGTTCGGCTCGACCGAGGACTTCGAGCGGATCGCGGGGATGATCGAGGGGCGCTGACGTTCCACGTGAAACGTCAGGCCCGCTCGACCGCCCGCTCCACGAGCGCCGCGAACACCGCCCCGAGGTCGCTGCCCTCCGCCGCCACCGCGGTGGGGAGCAGCGAGGTGTCCGTGAGCCCTGGCGACACGTTCACCTCCAAGATCTGCACCCTCCCGTCCTCGTCGACGACCGCGTCCATGCGCGAGAGATCCCGCAGCCCCAGAAGCGCATGGGCCTCCAGCGCGGTCCGCTCCAGCAGCGCCGTCGTGTCCGCCGACAGCCGGGCCGGACAGTGGAAGGTCGTCGCGCCCGGGGTGTAGCGGGCGGTGTAGTCGTAGACGCCGCCGGGTGCCACCACCTCGACGGGCGGCAGTGCCCGGGGCGCCGCGCCGTCGTGCACGACGGACACGGCGACCTCGGTGCCGGTCACGAACCGCTCTGCGAGCACGGTGTCGGCGTAGGCCAGGCAGCTCACCATCGCCGCGGGCAGGTCCTCCGCCGCGCGCACGACCTGGGCGCCGAGCGCCGAGCCGCCCTGGTCGGGCTTCAGCATCAGGGGCAGCCCCAGCCGCTCGACCATCGCCTCGAGCACGGACTTCGCGCCGAGCTCGCGGAACGTCGTGTGCGGGAGAGCGATCCAGTCCGGTGTGTGCAGCCCGGCGCGCTCCAGCTCGGCCTTCGCGGTCGGTTTGTCCCACGCGCGTCGGCACGCAGCCGACGTGGTGCCCACGTACGGCACGCCCAGCAGCTCCAGGACGGCCTGGACGGCGCCGTTCTCCCCCTCTCCGCCGTGCAGGGCGACGATCGCCGCATCGGGCCGCTCAGCCTGGAGTCGGTCGATCAGGGTGGCGTCGACGTCCCACTCACGGACGTCCAGGCCGGTGGCGCGCAGGACACCCGCGAGTCGTCGCCCGGAGCGGAGCGAGACCTCCCGCTCGTGGGAGAGCCCGCCAGCCAGAACCGCCACACTTCGATCGCTCACGCGGGCATTCTGCCGGATGTTCCACGTGAAACACCGTTCAGGCGGTGTCCGGTGACGGGGTGTGCGATCCGCGGCGCAGCTCGGGTGCGGGCGACGCGGGCAGGCCGAAGGTGCGGCGGACGTCGAGTTCGGCCTCGATGACGCCCGCCAGCCGCCGGACGCCCTCGGTGATGCGCTCGGGCGTCGGGTAGCAGTACGAGAGCCGGAGCTGGCGGCTGCCGAGCCCGTCGGCGTAGAAGCCGGTGCCGGAGGCGTACGCGACGCGGGCGGTGACGGCGCGCGGGAGCATCGCCTTGGCGTCGACCCCCTCCGGCAGCGTGACCCAGACGTAGAAGCCGCCCGCGGGGACGGTCCACGTGCAGCCCTCGGGCAGGTAGGCCTCGAGAGCGGCCAGCATCGCGTCCCGGCGCTCGCGGTACTGCTCGGTGAACGTCTTCACCTGCGCCCGCCAGTCGTGCTTCTCCAGGTACCGGGAGACGACCATCTGCGTGAAGCTCGGCGGACACAACGTCGCGGACTCCGCGGCGAGGACCAGCCGGTCCCGCACCGCGGGCGGCACGAGCGCCCACCCGACCCGCAGCCCGGAGGCGAAGGTCTTGGAGAACGAGCCGAGATAGATCACCGAGCGGTCCATCGAGCGTAGGGCCGGGTACCGCGTGCTGGTGAAGCCCAGCAGTCCGTAGGGGTTGTCCTCGACGACGCCCACGCCGTACTCGGCGCAGAGGTCGAGGATCCGCTGCCGTCGCTCGACGGCCAGGGTCACGCCTGCGGGGTTGTGGAAGTTCGGGATCGTGTAGAGGAACTTCGGCGTGATCCCCCGGGCGGCGAGGGTGCGCAGCGCCTCCTCGAGCAGCTCGGGCACGAGGCCGTGGGCGTCCATCGCCACGTGGACCACCTTCGCCTGGTACGCGGCGAAGCTGCCCAGCGCCCCGACGTACGAGGGTCCCTCGGCGAGCACGACGTCCCCCGGGTCGCAGAACAGCCGCGTGACGAGGTCGAGCGCCATCTGCGAGCCGACGGTCACCACGACGTCGTTCGGGTCGGCGTGGATGCCCTCCTCGCGCATGACCTCGCAGATCTGGTCGCGCAGCGCAGGCACGCCCTGGGCGGAGCCGTACTGCAGAGCGACCTGCCCCTCGCGTGCCACCAGGTCTCCGATCTCGGCGGAGAGCGTGTCCAGCGGCAGCGCGGCCAGATTGGGCATGCCGCCCGCCAGGGAGACGACCTCGGGCCTGCTCGCCACGGCGAACAGCGCGCGGATCTCGGAGGCGACCATCCCGGAGGTCCGGGCCGCGAACCGCTCGGTCGGCGGGACCGGCGCCGCTGCCGCCGCCGCGGTCCGCTCGACGGCGTCGGGGCGGTGCGGGGACGGCGGGATCGTCACGAGGGATCCTCCTGATCGACAGCGGGGCGCCACTCGGGCGCAGGGAAGAAGCAGTTGAGTGTAACCAGGACGGGTGTACGGGCTGCCCTTCGGCGAGGCCGGGAGACCGGTCGTCGTCGTCGGGGTGTCGGTCGCGCGTCCGCCGACCTACCATCGAACGGTCTTCGTGATCACGCGGGGGCTCACGAACACGCGGAACCCCCTGGGCGCCCGCCGGAGGTAGCACGTTGTCCTGGCACGTCACGGCGGTCAACCTCGACAACCTCGGGGATCTCCCGAAGCGCTGTCGCTCCTGTGTCTTCTGGGAGCTCGCGCCCCACCTCGCAAAGCAGGCGGAGGACTTCGGCACCACCGAGCTGGAGAAGGAGGCCTGGGTCTCCGAGATCCTCCTCGAGTGGGGTTCCTGCGGCAAGATCGTCTACATGCGGGGTGCTCCCGCGGGTTACGTCATGTACGCACCGCCCTCCGCCGTCCCGCGGGCCACCGAGATGCCGACCGGCCCGGTGAGTGCGGACGCGGTGCTGCTGACCACGCTCCAGGTCATGCCGGAGTTCGCAGGCGAGGGGCTGGGGCGGATGCTCGCCCAGGCCGTCGTCAAGGACCTCACCCGACGCGGGGTGAAGGCGGTCGAGGCGTTCGGCGAGGCGAGGCCCGGCAACGAGCCCGGCTGCATCGTCCCGGCGGACTTCCTGCGCAGCGTCGGCTTCAAGACGGTCCGGCCGCACCCTCGTTGGCCCCGGCTGAGGATGGAGCTGCGCTCGGGGATCACGTGGAAGGAGGACGTCGAGCACGCGCTCGAGCAACTCCTCGGCACGGTCACGATCCCGATGCAGGCGGCCGCTCCCCCGGCCCACCAGATCCCGGTACCCGCGGGGGCACACGCACAGGCGATCTGAGGGCGCCCTGTACCGGCCGCTGAGCGACGAAATCACACCGCTGTGAGTAAGGGCCGCCGGGAGAGCGGTTTTGCCCGTTCCCGGCCCTCAGATCGCCGCTGAGGCGATCAGATGGCCTGGGCCTGGTTCCGGATCTCGTGGGCCAGGACGTCCGAGAACGTGAACGTGCCGGTCGGCTGGTCGTTCTGACCGAGCAGGTACAGACGCTTCACGGCGACGAGGATCCCCTCCGCCACGACGTCTCGGAAGGCCGGGTCCAGCAGCTTCTGCCGGTCGCCGATGTGGGTGAGGTAGCCGAGCTCCACGCGGACCGTGGGCATGCGGGTGAGCCGGAGCATCTCCCACGTCCGACCCTGGCTCCCGCAGTCCAGCATCGCGGTGCGGGTGAGCAGCTCGCGCTGGATCAGACCGGCGAGCGCCTCGCCGACGGTGGAGGTGGCGCCGGAGCCGTTCCCGAAGTGGAAGGTCGCGACGCCCTGGGCGTGCACACTCCGATTCGCGTCAGAGTGGAGAGAAAGAACGAGGTCGGCGTTCGCCTCGTTGGCGAAGGCGGCCCGCTCGGCGTCCGTGGGGCAGGTGTCCTCCCGGCGCGAGAGCAACGCCTCCATGCCCGTGGCCGACATGCGGCCCACGAGCCTGCGCGCGAGGTCCCACATCAGGTCCGCCTCGCAGACCCCTGCGGCCTGTACGCCGCGGTCCAGCCCACCGTGGCCCGGGTCGACCACGATGCGCTTGCCGCGCATCCGGGGCCCGGCCCGGCGCAGCAGCTCCTGCTCGCGCAGGAGGCCGGGGCGGCCGCCGGTGACCTTGCGGCCGAGCTGGCGCAGCGCCCGCAGCGTGGCGGGCCCACAGACGCCGTCGGAGGCCATGCCGTAGTCCCGCTGGAAGCCGCGCAGGGCGGCCTCGGTGCGCTCGTCGAACACGCCGGAGGGGCGGCCCGGGTCGTACCCGAGCTCGAGCAGCCGGGTCTGCAGCTGCCCGACGTCGTCCCCGCTCATCGGGGAGGAGACCAGGAGGGCGAGCATCCGGTCGCCCAGGCTCCAGCCTGCCTCGCGCAGGGCGCGGTAGGTGTCCGGGCCCACGATGCCGTCCGTGATGAGCCCACGGCGCTGCTGGAAGGCCTGGACGGCCCGCTCGAGCTCGACGTCGAACAGCTCGGGGGCGACGGGGACGGGTGCGGCGGCCAGCAGGCCGAACCGACGCAGCGTGTCCCTGATCTCGACGACCGCTGTCCCACGGTCACCGCGGCGGAGCAGCTGCATGCACCCCTCGCTCGATCTCGACGTGACGACCGGTCTCCCGGTCCAAGGCCGCCGACCATTCTGCACCGCGCGGCCCCGGACGGGGGACAGCGGGGCGGACACGGGCGTGTCCCCGCCGTGAACGGTGGGGACACGCGCCGGGCGGCTCGGGCCCGTCGGACGGAGCGGGCCGGCGATCGCCGGACGAACCGGGGGATCGCCGACCGGCCGTACCCTGTCTCAGGACAGGTAGTCGGAGAGGTCGTTGAGCAGCGCGGCCTTGGGCTTCGCGCCGACGATCGTCTTCACCGGCTTGCCGTCCTGGAACAGGATCATCGTCGGGATCGACATGACCTGGTACTCCTGGGCGGTCTTGCCGTTCGCGTCGATGTCCAGCTTGGCCACCGTCAGCGAGTCCTTGTGCTCACCCGCGATCTCGTCCAGCACCGGGGCGACCATCTTGCACGGCCCGCACCAGGTGGCCCAGAAGTCGACCAGCACGGTCTTCCCGCTGTTCAGGACGTCGCTCTCGAACGTGGCGTCGGTGACGTCCACGGTGTTCTTGCCCATCCGGGTGTGCTCCTTCGTGTGGTGTGCGATGTGTGTCAGTGGACCGCGGCCGCGACGTCCTCGGCGTCGGCGCCGTAGCCGCCGCCCGCCATCTCCGCGTCGATCGGCTCGTCGGCCAGCCACCGCTCGGCGTCGATCGCGGCCGAACAGCCGGAGCCCGCCGCCGTGATCGCCTGCCGGTAGGTGTGGTCGACCAGGTCGCCCGCGGCGAACACCCCGGGGATGTTCGTGTAGGTCGTGGGGGCCTGGGTCTTCACGTAGCCCTCGTCGTCGAGCTCGACCTGGCCACGGACCAGCTCGCTGCGCGGGTCGTGCCCGATGGCGACGAACATGCCGCTGACCTCGAGCAGCGACTCCTCGCCGGTCTGCGTGTCCTTCAGCTTCAGGGCCGTGACGCCCTTGTCGCCGACGACCTCCTCGACCGCCTTGTTCAGCTGCCAGTGGATCTTCGGGTCGTTCTGCGCGCGCTCGAGCATGATCCTCGACGACCGGAACTCGTCCCGGCGGTGGACGATCGTGACCGTCCGGCCGAAGCGGGTGAGGAAGGTGGCCTCCTCCATCGCGGAGTCGCCACCACCGATCACGGCGATGTCCTTGTCGCGGAAGAAGAAGCCGTCACACGTGGCACACGCCGACACACCGCGGCCGAGCAGCTCCTGCTCACCCGGGATGCCGAGGTAGCGGGCCGCCGCGCC
The DNA here is from genome assembly GCF_013870575.1 of Pseudonocardia pini. Lineage (GTDB taxonomy): Bacteria > Actinomycetota > Actinomycetes > Mycobacteriales > Pseudonocardiaceae > Pseudonocardia > Pseudonocardia pini. The sequence goes on along the minus strand of NZ_JACBXB010000262.1, from coordinate 869 downwards.
CATCGCGAGGATGACCGCGCGCGAGCGGTAGGTCACGCCGTTGGCGGTGACCTCCTTGACCGGCCCCTCCAGCATCACGGACTCGACGTCCTCCGACCGCAGGTCCGCGCCGAAGCGCTTCGCCTGGCCGCGCATCTGCTCCATGAGCTCGGGGCCCATGATCCCGTCGGTGAAGCCGGGGAAGTTCTCCACCTCGGTGGTGGTCATCAGCGCGCCACCGAACTGGGTGCCCTCGAACACCAGCGGGGCGAGCTGGGCGCGCGCGGCATACACCGCGGCGGTGTACCCGGCCGGTCCGGAGCCGATGATGATCAGCTCGTGGATCTTCTGCTCGGTGGTCACCGGTGCCTCACTCCTCGTCCGACGTGCTCGGCCTGCTCAACACGATCCTAGGAGCGGACATTCCCCCTGCCGCCGGGGCGTGCCTCCGGGGTGTGTCATAGGTCACCCTCCGAGGACCAGGTCGGCCAGGACGGACGTGCAGTCCAGGGTGGGGACGACGGCGCGGACTCGTCCGCGGATTCCTGTCCCAATGACGAGAAGGGTGCCCTCCGTCACACCGACGCGCACCGGTCTGCCCGCCAGCAGCGGTCCATCCGGGGCGGGCACCCCGGCCCTGACCAGGCACGACGCGAGGGTGGCCGGATCGGCGAGCGCGCCCACGTCCCGGGTCCGTTCGGCGAGGACCCGTCCGGCCGCGGAGGTCAGGTCAGCCGGTGTGCTGCTCGGCGGCGGGCCGGTGAGCACCACCGCGACGAGCGCCGCCGCCGCGACGGTCAGCACGAGGGTGCGACGACGGCGTGGCGGACCCGGCCGGGCGGTGGCAGGTCGAGTGGGGTCGAGGGGGCGCGGGCGGAGTGCGGTTCCGC
>NZ_JACBXB010000261.1 GCF_013870575.1 Pseudonocardia pini | reverse complement strand
TATGGCGACTATCGCCACTCACAGACACTCAGGAGAGGGCCGCGAGGTACGGGAGGAGGGCCCGGAACGCGAGACCCCGGTGGCTGGCGGCGTCCTTCTCCGCGGGGCTCAGCTCCGCGCTGGTCCGCTCCTCGCCCTCCGGGACGAAGATCGGGTCGTAGCCGAAGCCGTTCTCCCCGCGCGGCGCCCGCACGATCGTGCCGCGCCACTCCCCGTGCACCACCGTCTCCTCGCCGCCCGGCACCACGAGGGCCGCCGCGCAGACGAACGCACCGCCGCGGCGCTCGTCGGGGACGTCGCCCACCTGGCCGAGCAGGAGGTTCAGGTTGGCCAGGTCGTCGCCGTGCCGCCCGGACCACCGCGCGGACAGCACCCCGGGCATCCCGTTGAGGGCGTCGACGGTGAGCCCCGAGTCGTCCGCGACCGCGGGGAGCCCGGTCGCGGCCGCGGCCTCCCGCGCCTTGGCCAGGGCGTTCTCGGCGAAGGTCGCGCCGGTCTCCGGCGCCTCGGGGAACTCGGCGACGTCGGCCAGCCCGAGGACCTCCACCCCGGCGCCCTCGGCCAGCCGCCTCAGCTCGACGAGCTTGCCCGCGTTCCGCGTGGCGAGCAGCACCTTCACGACTCGAGCGCCTCGGCCTGCACGCGGGTGAGCTGCGCGATCCCGGCCAGGGCGGAGTCCAGCATGGCGTCGAGCGTGCCGCGCGTGTACGTGGCGCCCTCGCCGGTGCCCTGGACCTCGACGAGGGTGCCGGTGTTCGTCGCGACCACGTTCATGTCGACCTCGGCGCGGGAGTCCTCCTCGTACGGCAGGTCCAGCCGCACGCGCCCGTCCACCACCCCGACGCTGACCGCCGCGATCTGGCAGGACAACGGCTTCGGGTCGGCCAGCCTGTTGCGCCCACCGAGCCACGTGACGGCGTCGGCCAGGGCCACGTAGGCGCCGGTGATCGCGGCGGTCCGCGTGCCGCCGTCCGCCTGCAGGACGTCGCAGTCCAGCGCGATCGTGTTCTCGCCCAACGCCTTCAGGTCGATGCAGGCACGCAGCGACCGGCCGATCAGCCTGCTGATCTCGTGCGTGCGGCCGCCGACGCGGCCCTTGACCGACTCACGGTCGGAACGGGTGTTGGTGGCCGACGGCAGCATCGCGTACTCCGCGGTCAGCCAGCCCAGCCCCGAGCCCTTGCGCCACCGCGGCACGCCCTCGGTCACGCTCGCGGCGCACAGCACCTTCGTGTCCCCGAACTCGACGAGCACGGAGCCCGCCGGGTGCTTCTGGAACCCGCGGGTGATGCGCACCGGGCGCAGCTCGTCGTCGGTCCTGCCGTCTGCTCGTGTCACGCGAACATGCTACGCAGCAGCGATTCGCGCTCCGCAGGCTCCGCGCCGGCTCACACCTCGTACTCCCCGTCCGGCCGGACCAGCTCGACCGGGCCGTCGAACACGGTCTTCGCCTCGGCGAGCATCGCGTCCGCGTCCGTCCACGCGGGGACGTGCGTGAGCAGCAGCCTGCCGACCCCCGCGGCCGCGGCGTGCTCCCCGGCCTGCCTGCCGGACAGGTGGACCCCGGTGGGCATCGAGTCGGTGTGCGGCCAGGAGGCCTCGCAGAGCAGCACGTCCGCGCCCGCGGCCAGCTCGACGAGCCCCCGGCAGGGCCCCGTGTCGCCGGAGTAGACGAGGCTCCGTCCCCCGTGCTCGACGCGCAGGGCGTACGCCTCGCAGGGATGGTCGACGGCCGCGGTGCGCACCACCACGTCCCCGAGCGGGGTCTGCGGGACGTGCGTGCGGAAGTCGAAGACGCGCGCGAGCTCGGTCGTGCTCCGCTGCGCGACGCTCGGGGCGTACGCGGCGGCGAACCGCTCGGCGGCGTCGGCAGGCGCGAGGACCGGGAGCGGCTCGACGGCCGCGGGCGGCTCCGGGTGGTAGAGGCGCCACACCGCGAGGGCGGAGAAGTCCGCGCAGTGGTCCGGGTGCAGGTGGCTGAAGGCCACGGCCGCCAGCGACCAGGGGTCGGCGGCCCGCTGCAGCGCGCCGAAGGTGCCGTTGCCGAGATCGAGCGCGATCATCGTCGGGCCCGCCTCCACGAGGTACCCCGAGGCGGGTGAGCCGGGGCCCGGGCCGCTGCCGGAACACCCGAGCACGACGAGCTTCATGGGCCCAGAGGCTAACGCGTGGCCGAGGTCCGCCGCAGCCACCAGAGTCCGACGAACGGCAGCACCAGCGGGATGAACCCGTAGCCGCGGCCGAAGAACGACCAGACCGTGTCGTCCGGGAAGTCCCCGGCGTCGACGACCGTCAGGGTGCCGACGACCAGCACGCCCACCAGCTCGAACGCCACGGCCGCCCAGGCCAGCCGCCGGTAGAAGGGCTTGCGGCCGGCGAGCCCGATCGTGGCCAGGATGTACACGACCCCCGCCAGCAGGGAGAGCAGGTACGCCACCGGCGCCTCGGAGAACCTCGCGACGATCTGCACGAGCGCCCGCGCCGTCGCGGACAGGGCGAAGATCGCGTAGACGGCCACGAGGACGCGCCCGGGACCACTCGACGTCGGACGAGGCTGTGGCTCAGACACCGGCCACCCACAGGTCGTGCAGCCGCCAGACGGCCACGCCGGTCCCGATCGCCCCGACCGCGATCACCGTGCCGCCCCACCTCGTGGGCTCGGCGGTGGCGAACTGCAGCGCGATCGGCATGACGCACACGCTGACCAGCAGGTAGATGAGGAACGTGGACTGCTCGGGCAGCGCCGCGCCGGTGAACACACGGACGGCGGCGATCGCCGCCTGGACGACCAGCACCGCCTCGAAGGCCCCGACGGCGAACCGGTGGGTCCGGTCCGGCGGCCGGTTCCGCAGCGTGGTGGCCAGCCCGTAGACCGCCACCGCCGCCGCGGCGACGTACGCCACGATCTCCAGCGCGCCGATCACGCTCCGACGCTACCGGAGCGCGTCTGCCGCCAGCTGCTCGACCCGCGCGATCTCGGGGCCGAGGAACCGGCGGCCGAGCCTGCGGAAGGGCTCCGGGTCGCCGGTCGCGAGGAACTCGTGCGGGGCGGGCGGCGGATCGGTCTCCAGGTCGCGGGCGAGGTCGCGCTGCAGCAGCGTCCGGAAGACGTCCTTGGCCGTCTCGTCCGCGCTGGACACCAGCGAGACGTCGGGGCCCAGCACGATCTGCAGCACGCCGGTGAGCAGCGGGTAGTGGGTGCACCCGAGCACGACGGTGTCCACCCCGGCCCGCTGCAGGGGCTCCAGGTAGCTCTGCGCGAGCCCGAGCACCTGCCTGCCGCTGGTCATCCCCCGCTCCACGAAGTCCACGAACCGGGGGCACGCCACCGCGGTGACCTCGACGTCCCGGGCGGCGGCGAAGGCGTCCGAGTAGGCGCCCGACCCGATCGTGGCCTGGGTGCCGATCACGCCGATCCGACCGTTGCGGGTGGCCGCCACGGCCCGTCGGACGGCGGGCAGGACCACCTCGACGACGGGGACCGGGTAGCGCTCCCGAGCGTCGGCCAGACAGGCCGCCGACGCCGTGTTGCACGCGATGACCAGCAGCTTCACCCCGCGCTCGACGAGATCGTCCCCGACCGCGAGGGCGTGCCTGCGGATGTCGGCGATCGGCAGCGGGCCGTAGGGGCCGTGCGCGGTGTCGCCGACGTAGACGATCCGCTCGGCGGGGAGCTGGTCGATCACGGCGCGCGCGACGGTCAGCCCGCCGACGCCGGAGTCGAAGATGCCGATGGGGGCGTCTCTCACAGGGCTCCTAGGCGGTGACGGTTCGTGCGCCCCGGTCGGCCCGCGCCACGATCCACGCGGCCAGGACCCCGAACAACGCACCGAACAGGTGCGCCTGCCACGAGACCCCGGGGGTGCCGGGGAGCACGCCGAACAGCATCCCACCCTCGAACAGGAGCAGGACGACGCCCAGGGCGATCTGCTTGCCCGAGCGGGCGAAGAAGCCGCGGACCAGCAGGAAGAGCAGCCAGCCGAAGATCACGCCGGACATCCCGATGGTGGAGCTGAAGCTCGGAGCGGTCAGCCAGACCAGGATCCCGCTGCCGACCCAGATCAGCGCCGTGACCCCGACCCACTGCCGGAGCCCGCCCGCCATCGCGAGCCAGCCGAACACCACGAACGGGAGGGTGTTGGCCCACAGGTGCAGCCAGCCGCCGTGCAGCAGCGGGGCCCAGAGGATGCCCCACGCGCCGTCGAGGTTGCGGGCGATGATGCCGTCGTTGTCCAGCGTCTCGCCGGTGGCCTGGTCGACCGCCTCGAGCACGTAGAGCGCGGCGGTGAACACGACCATGATCAGGGCGGCGCGCAGCGGGTGCGGCGGGATGATCCGCGCGATGCTGCGGGTCGGCTTCGGCGAGGGGACCTGCGGCAGGGCCATGCCTCCGAATGTAGCGCCGAACGGCGTCACCCGGCCGTGAAGGCGCTGAGAACCGAAACCGTCGGACCCCCTTGGCAGGATGTCGGTGTCACGCTCCCCGTCGTCGCGGAGCAGTCCCGCCCCCGTTCCTGGAGCCGTCATGACCGCCCCCGCCCCGCACCCCGGCCGTTGGGCTGCGTTGTTCGTGATCGCGCTGGCCCAGCTCATGGTGGTGCTCGACGCCACGATCGTGAACATCGCGCTCCCCCAGGCCCAGGCGGACCTCGGGATCTCCGATGCGGACCGCCAGTGGGTCGTCACGGCGTACACGCTCGCGTTCGGCGGGCTGCTGCTGCTCGGGGGTCGGATCGCGGACTTCTGGGGGCGCAAGCGAACGTTCGTCGTGGGCGCGCTCGGGTTCGCGATCGCCTCCGCGCTGGGCGGCCTGGCCCAGAACGCGATCATGCTCTTCGCCGCGCGCGGGCTGCAGGGGGTCTTCGGGGCGCTGCTGGCGCCCGCGGGGTTGGCCCTGCTCACCGTGCTGTTCACCGAGGCGGGCGAGCGGGCGAAGGCGTTCAGCGTGTTCGGGGCGATCGCCGGTGGTGGGTCGGCCGTCGGGCTCGTGCTCGGCGGGGTGCTCACCGAGTACACGGACTGGCGGTGGTGCCTGCTGGTGAACATCCCGATCTCGGTGGTCGCGGTGGCGTTGGCGCTGGTGTTCGTGCCGGAGAGCCGGGCCTCCGGGGACACGCGGTACGACGTTCCGGGGGCGTTCGCGGTCACGGTCGGGCTGGTCGCCCTGGTCTACGGCTTCACCCGCGCGAGCGAGGACGGCTGGTCGTCGGCGTGGGCCCTGGGCAGCTTCGGGGTGGCGGTGGTGCTGCTGGTGGCGTTCGTGGTGATCGAGAAGCGCTCGGCGCACCCGCTGGTGCCGCTCGGGCTGCTCGTCCAACGGGACCGCGGCGGCGCCTACCTCTTCTCGACGCTCGTGGGCGCCGGTCTGCTCGGCGCGTTCCTGTTCCTCACGTTCTACTTCCAGCTCGTGCTGGGCTACACGCCGCTCGAGGCGGGTCTGGCGTCCCTGCCGGTCACCGGCGGGGTGCTGGTCGCGGCCGCGATCGCCTCGCAGTTGATGCCCCGTATCGGGCCGAAGCCGCTGATGGTCACGGGTGGGCTGGTCGCGGCGGCAGGCATGGTGCTGCTCACCCGCATCACGGTCGACAGCTCGTTCCTCACGCTCCTGCTCCCGGCCCAGCTCGTTCTCGGCCTGGGCCTCGGCCTGTCCTTCGTCCCGCTGGCGAGCCTCGCGCTGGTCGGGGTAGGCAACCAGGACGCGGGCGCGGCGTCCGCGGTGCTGAACGCCACCCAGCAGGTCGGCGCCTCGCTCGGCACCGCGCTGCTGAACACGATCGCCACCACGGCGGCCGCGAGCTGGGTCGCCGAGCACCCGATCACCGACCCGGCCCAGATGCTCGAGGCCGCCGTGCACAGCTACGTCGTCGCGTTCGCGTGGGCCGCCGCACTGCTGACCATCGGCGTGGCCCTCGTCCTCGTGCTGGTCCGGGCCGGGAAACAGGACATCGCCGCCACCCCCGCCGCAGTGCACGTGGGCTGAGCCGGCCGCGGGGCTTCTCGCCCCGCGGCGCCACGCTGCGGTGCGCGCTCCAGGAGGCCCCGCCCGGCGAGATCGTCGAGATCGCGGCGGATCGTGGTCCGTCCGCCGGTGTGAGCAGTGCGCGGCGGTACGAAAGCGCGGCTCGCGCGCGGAGCGGGTCGAGCACGTGCCGTGCCGACTCCTGCGGGAGCCGAAACGGGCGGCCTTGATCACCGGTTCGGCGCCGACCGCCGCGGTGAGCGCGGCTCTGCGCGCCGAAGCGGTGATCAACGCCTGGTCGGGGCCCGCCGGTCTCGGAAACGGACGGACCGCAGGACCGCGGTCGACGAAGCCAGGGCCTGCCACCAGGGTTCCCTCGCGCCGGGTCCATGATCACCGTTCCGGCTCGCATCACCGCGATGAGCGCGGCTCCGCGTGCCCATCTGGCGATCACCGACGCGCGGCGGGTGCAGGAATCGGGGCACACCGCGGTGGAGCTCGACGCTCGGTGCAGCCACCGAGCCCACCGCGGCTCACGCAACGCGGCTCGCGCACCGGCGATCGACACTGGGCGGGACGCCGACGCTCCGGCGCGCCTTGGGGTACGCCGGGCCGGTGATCACCGAACCGGCACAGCCGGCCGCGGTGGGCGCGGCTCCACGCGCCCAACCGACGATCACTGGCTCGGTGTCGCCGACGGCCGCAACCAGCGGTGCTTCTGTGGCAAGCCGGATCGGTGATCAGCGAACCGGCGCACCCAGCCGCGGTAAGCGCGGCTCCACGCGCCCAACCCACGATCACTGGCTCTCGGCTTCGCTCGAAGAAGTGATCAACGGCGCGCCGCCGGCAGGCCGGGCGTTGATCACCGAACCGGCGCACCCAGCCGCGGTAAGTGCGGCTCCACGCGCCCAACCCACGATCACTGGCT
>NZ_JACBXB010000260.1 GCF_013870575.1 Pseudonocardia pini | reverse complement strand
CGTCGCGGCCCGCGACGGGGTGCGGGCCAAGGAGTGGGCCGCCGAGCGGGGCGTCCCGTCGGCCTTCGGCTCGTACGACGATCTGCTGGCCTCCGACGAGGTCGACGCCGTCTACATCGCCCTGCCGGTCTCGTTGCACACCGAGTGGACGCTCCGTGCGCTGCGGGCGGGCAAGCACGTGTTGTGCGAGAAGCCCTTCGCCATGCGGGCGGCGGACGCCACCGCCTGCTTCGACGCCGCGGAGGCCGCCGACCGAATCTGCGTCGAGGGCCTGATGTACCGCCATCATCCGCAGACGGCGGTGGCGCGCAGGCTGGTCGACTCCGGTGCGATCGGCGCGGTGGCCGAGGTCCGCGCGGTGCTGAGCGTCTCCGCGCCACCGGGGGACATCCGCCGCACGCCGGAGCTCGGCGGCGGCGCGGTGCTCGACCTCGGCTGCTACTGCGTGAGCGCGATCCGGCTGTTCGGCGGGGAGCCGACCACGGTGTACGCGGCGAGCACGCCGGACGGGCCGGGGGGCGTGGACCTGCGGACAGCGGCCGTGCTCACCCTGCCGGACGGGGTACTGGGCCACTTCGACGTCGGCCTGGACCTACCGCGCCGGGACGAGCTGGAGATCATCGGGACGGCCGGCACGATCACCGTCCCGGACCCGTGGCTCTGCCGGGCGGGATACCTCGAGCTCGAGCAGGAGGGGCGGACCTCGCGGGTGGAGGTCGACCCGACGGGGGAGTACGCCTTGGCCGGCACGGACGCCGACGCCTACCGCCTGGAGTTCGCCGCCGCCTCCGCGGTGGTCGGCGGGGCGGAGCGGGAGTTCGGCAGGGCGGACGCGATCGCCCAGGCGACCGCCCTGGAGTCCGTCCTCCGCTCCGCCGCCTCCGGCACCCCGATCACCACCCCCTGACAGGCGAGCCCATCCTCCAGCGAGCCCCCACCCCCGACCCGCGAGTCCCCCACTTTCGACGCGCGAGTCGGACACCAGGGCGCGCGAGTCGGACACCAGGGCGGCGAGTCGTCCCCGACACCCCGCGAGTCCCAGGCTTTCGACGCGCGGGTCGGACAGCAGGGGGAGGCGAGTCGACCCCGACCCGCGAGTCCCGCACTTTGGACGCGCGAGTCGGACATGAGGGCGCGAGTCGGACATGAGGGCGCGAGTCGGACACCCAGGTGGGGCTGGCGGGCCCCGGTATCCGCGAGTCCCGCACTTTCGACGCGCGAGTCGGACACGCGGGGCGTGCGAGTCGAATACCCGGGGGCGCGGAGGCCGACACCAGGGCGGCGCGGGAGCGTGGCGGCCCGCATCTCAGACGCCTCTGCCTGCGAGTCGGGGGTGCAGCCGCGAGTCCCGCAACATCGACGCGCGAGTCCGACGCCACGGCCCGGGAGTCGGACAGCTCCCGGGAGACCCCGGATCACAGGTGTCGTGCCCGCCCTCAGCCGTCGTGAGTCTCGCGTCGGACTCGTGCGCCCTGGTGTCGGACTCGCGCGTCGAGGGTGGGGGACTCGCGGGTGGTGTCGGACTCGTGCGTCCTGGGTGTCGGACTCGCGCGTCGAAACTGCGGGACTCGCGGGTCAGGTCGGGGTCGCGAGTCCGTGGTGTCGGACTCGTGCGCCCTGGTGTCGGACTCGCGCGTCGGAAGTGGGGGACTCGCGGGTGTGTCGGGCTCGCGGGGTGGGTGCGAGCTGCGGGTCGGCGTTCGGCTCGCGGAAGTCGATGAGGAGGAGCTCATGTCCATCGTCCACAGCGGACCCTTGCGGGTCGGGATCGTCGGGTGCGGGAACATCGCCGTGAACTTCCACGTGCCTGCCTGTCTCGCGCTTCCCGAGGCCGTGGAGATCGTCGGGCTCGCGGATCCCACGCCCGAGCGGTTGGAGGCCGGGCGGGTCGCGGCCGGGCTCTCGAGGGAGCGGGTGCACGCCGACGCCGCTGCGCTGATCGCCCGCGAGGACGTCGACGTGGTCGACGTCTGCACCCCGCAGCACCTCCACCGCGACATCGCGATCGCCGCCGCCGGCGCCGGCAAGCACGTGTTGTGCGAGAAGCCGATCGCCGCCGCGCCCGCGGACGCCGCCGCCATGGTGGCTGCCGCGGACGAGGCGGGGACGGTGCTCGCCGTCGTGCACAACTACCTGTTCTTCCCCTACGTCGCGGCGCTGCGCGAACTGATCGCCGCGGGGGAGCTCGGGGAGGTCCGGACGGTCCGCGTCGACATGCTCGGGGTGGTCGACTCGCCGGGCGCGGCAGGGTATCGGCCGCAGTGGCGCAAGGATCCGACCGCCTCGGGCGGCGGGGTGCTGATGGACATGCTGCACGCCGTCTACCTGGCCGAACATCTCCTCGGGCTGCCGGCCGGGCGGGTCAGCGGGTTCGTCGACGGGGCTGCGGGCGACGCCGTCGAGTCCCTCGCGTTGGCCCGCCTGGAGGCCGACGGGCGGGCGGCGTCGGTGAACGTCGCGTGGGGCATGGGGGAGGGCGGGATCACCGTCTCCGGCACCAAGGGTCGCGCCGTGGTGCGCTACCGAGGGGACGGCACCCCGCCCTGGGCGCCGTTCGAGCAGCTCACCGTGACCACGGCGGCGGGCACTCGGACGGTCGCCCTGCCTGCGGGGGCGGAGCTGGGCCCGCTCATCGCGGACGCGCTGCGGGACACCGTCGCGGACGTCGCCGCGGCGATCCGGGCGAACCGCCCGCCCGCCGCCACCGGCGCCCAGGCCCTCCACACCCTGGAGGCCACGATCGCCACCTACGCCTCCGCCGCCCTCGGCCGGACCGTGGCCGTCCCGTTCGACCCGGGGAGCCCGCTCCACCGCCGTGGGGTCGTGGGCCTCGACGAGCTCGACGTCCCCCTCGACTCCCCGGTCCGACGCCGCGGCCTCTTCGGCCTCAGCTGACGCCAGGTCGGTCCGACCGGCGAGCCGGGGCCGACCGCTGGGTCGGCCTGACCGCCGGGCCGGGTCGACCGCAAGCCCGCGGCCCACCCCGTCCGCCGCGTCGACTCGACCCACCCGACCCACCCCGACCACCGAGCCCGCACCCCACTCCCGAACTCGGAAAGGACACCGACCATGGAACTCGGCCTCTACACCGACTCCGTCCCCGCCCTCACCCTCGACGAGACCCTCGACCTCGCCGTCGAAATCGGCTGCTCCGCCGTCGAGATCGCCGCGGGCGGGCAGTCCGCCGCCCCTCACATGGACGTGTTCTCCCTGGTCTCCGACGCGAAGGCCCGCGCCGAGTACGACGCGCGGATCCGCGACCGGGGCCTGCGCTGGGCCGCGGTGAACTGTTCGGCCTGGCCGATGCACCCCACCCACGGCGCCCACCATCTCGAGATCATGAAGGCGGCGGTCACGCTGGCCGGGCAGCTCGGCGTCGACAAGATCGTCACCATGAGCGGCTGCCCCGGCGAGGGGGCCCCGGACGCCCGGCTGTTCAACTGGGTCTTCTACCCCTGGCCCCCGGAGGCCATGGACATGCTCGCCCGGCAGTGGGAGGAGACCGTCGCCTTCTGGGAGGAGTTCGTCCCCTTCGCCGCCGACCACGGCGTCACCCGGATCGCGCTCGAGCTGCACCCGATGCACCTGGTCTACAACGTGCCGACCCTGCGCAGGCTCCGCGAGGCGGTGGGCCCGGCGGTCGGGGCGAACATCGACCCGAGCCACACCTTCTGGCAGCGGATGGACGCCCCCGCGATGGTCCGCGACCTCGGCGACGCCGTGCACCACGTGCACCTCAAGGACGTGAGCTACCGGCCCGAACAGGTCGCGTTGGCGGGTGTCCTGGACAGCCGCCCGTTCGCCGACCCCGACCAGCGGGCCTGGACCTTCACCACGGTCGGCCGCGGCCACGGTCCGGAGTACTGGGGCGAGCTCTTCCGCGCCCTGTCCGAGGTGGGGTACGACGACGTCGCCTGCATCGAGAACGAGGACCCGGTCCAGCCCGCCGTCGAGGGTGTGACCGAGGCGGCGGAGTTCGCGAAGGGCCTGCTCACGCCCGTCGGGTAGGGCGGACCGGGCGGGGCCCGTCGAGCCGGGGCCGACGGCGTCGGCGAGGATTGGGACCATGACCCTCACCGACGTCACGGTCGGCGGCCGGACCCTGCGGGTGGCCGTCCGCCCCGGCGACGGCACCCGCACGCCGCTGCTGCTCTGCAACGGGATCGGCGCCCGCCTCGAGATGCTGGACCCGATCGTCGAGGCGCTGCCCGCGGGGTTGGAGATCATCCGGTTCGACGTGCCGGGCGTCGGCGGCTCCCCGAAGCCCCGGGTGCCGTACCACATGACGACGTTCGCGCCGCTCGTCGCGAAGCTGGTGCGCGAGCTGGGCCACGAGCGGGTCGACGTCCTGGGCTACTCCTGGGGCGGTGGGCTCGCCCAGCAGCTGGCGCTGGCGCACCGCGGCCTGGTGCGCCGCCTCGTCCTGGTCGCCACCGGGACCGGCTCGCTGATGGTTCCCGCACGCCCCGCCGTGCTGCAGAAGATGCTCACCCCGCGCCGCTACCGGGACCCCGGCTACGCGGCGCAGGTGGCGGGCGAGATCTACGGCGGCACGATGCGCACCCACCCCGAACGCGCCGCCCGGCTGCTGCACGGCGGGAACTCCGAGCGCGGCTACTTCTTCCAGCTCCTGGCCGGGGCGGGCTGGTCCACGCTGCCCGCGCTGCGGCTCGTCCAGGCGCCCACGCTGATCGTCTCCGGCGACGACGACCCGATCATCCCGCAGGTCAACGCCCGGATCCTGCACCGCGGCATCAAGGGTTCGGAGCTGCACCTCTACCGGGGCGGCCACCTCGCCCTGCTCACCGAGCCGCAGGAGCTCGCCCCCGTGATCGATCGCTTCCTGCGCTGAGCCCGTCCCGCTGGGCGGGGATCGCCGGCACCGGATCGAGTGCCACCGCCGAGGCGGCCAGGTACCCCACCGCCCCGACACAGCCCGCGGCGACCAGCCCCGCGCCCGTCACGACGTCCCCGACGGCGAGGGCGTGCAGCGCCACCGCCACGGACAGGGCGAGGCCGGTGGAGACGGCGAGGAGCACGATGGCGTCCGCGTCACGGACCGGCGTGCGGTGGCGGAGCAGCAGGCCCACCACCAGCACGGCGGCCACGAGGGCGCCCGCGGTGTGGTAGCCCGTCGAGCCCGCGGGCGGCCACACGGCCAGTGTGACGAAGTAGGCCACCAGGGTGACCGCGGCCCGCAACGCGGCGCTCCGGAAGGGCCCCGGGTGCGCGATCAGGGCGAGGACCAGCACCGCCCCCGCCACCACCGCGGCGAGGACGATCACCACCGTGGGCGTGACGACCCCGAGCGAGGCGAACCCGCGGTAGCCCGCGTAGACCGCCACCAGGAGGAACACCCCGCCGAGCCAGCCGAGTGCCCCGGGGCGCCAGGGTCCGCGGCGACGGGTCGTGCTCATGAACGCGAAGTCGCGTGATCGACGCCCTGCGTTACCGCGTTCCCGTGGGCGCGGCGGGCGGGCATGATCGGGCCATGGCCTACGAGACGCTCGACTACGCCGTCGAGGACGGGATCCTCACGCTCACGCTGAACCGCCCGGACCAGCTGAACGCGTTCACCACGACCATGGCGGACGAGCTGGAGGCGGCGTACGACAGGGCGAGCGCGGACGACGACGTGGCCGCGATCGTCGTCACGGGCGCGGGCCGGGCCTTCTGCGCGGGGATGGACCTCTCCTCGGACGGCAACGTCTTCGGCCTCGACGAGACCAAGGAGCCGACCCTCGAGGACCTGCGCGAGCGGTTCGACGACCCGGAGATCGTCGCGGGCGTGCGGGACACCGGCGGCCGGGTGTCGCTCGCGGTCTATCGCTGCACGAAGCCGGTGATCGCCGCGATCAACGGTGCCGCCGTGGGGATCGGGGCCACGATGACCCTGCCGATGGACGTGCGGATCGCCTCGGCCAACGCGCGCATCGGGTTCGTGTTCGGCAGGCTCGGGATCGTGCCGGAGGCGGCCTCGAGCTGGTTCCTGCCCAAGATCGTGGGGATCAGCCGGGCGCTGGAGTGGGTCTACACCGCCGACGTCCTGTCCGCGCAGGAGGCGCTCGACGGTGGCCTGCTCCGCTCCGTCGTGCCCGCGGACGAGCTGCTGGACACGGCCTACGCGCTGGCCCGCCGGTTCGTGGACGCGCACTCCCCGGTGGCCACCGCGCTCATGCGACAGATGATGTGGCGCAACAGCGCCGCGCCGCACCCCGTCGAGGCTCATCGAGTGGACTCGCTCGCCATGTTCTACACCTCGATCGCCGACGGGAAGGAGGGCGTGGCGGCCTTCCTGGAGAAGCGCCCGGCGGAGTTCACCGGCCTGGCCTCGCGCGACCTCCCGCCCTTCCTCCCCTGGCAGGAGGACTGCTAGCGTCCCGCACCGCAGGCCCGCCACGCCTCTCGGCGGCCCAGGCCCACGCAGGCGGCGTCGCCGGTCCGGCCAGTACACCCGGTACGAGCTTCGGACCGGCCGCCTGGCCCGCGAGCACCTGGATCCACCGGTAGGCACGGCCGACTCGCGGTGCGGGCCGCTAGTACGCGATGAAGAGGATCTCGTCCCGGCTGTACTCGTGGTCGGGGTGCTTCTCCTTGAGGTGGGCCTGGGTCTTGGTCACCAGGTCGTCCTCGTCGGTGCCCTCGATGTGCTCCCCGCAGGGGCAGTTGAGGTGTCGCTTCATCGTGGTCCTCCCATCGCCGGTTGCGCATCCGACACTAGTACCGGCCACGGCGAGGACGACGAGGAACCCGACCAGGTAGGCGTCGGGCCACAGGGAGATCAGCCCGGTGGCCGGGATCGGCCCCACGACGGGACCCGGCAGCCCGGTGAGCACCGCGGCCGTCACGAGGAGGGTCGCGGCCACCCCGACCCACCGCCCGCGCACGGCGAGC
>NZ_JACBXB010000025.1 GCF_013870575.1 Pseudonocardia pini | reverse complement strand
GAGGACCACCGCCCCCAGCTCGTCGGCGATGCGCCTGCGCTCGGCGCCCACCAGCTCCGCCTGCCGCACCCGCTCGGCGGCGGCGTAGCGGCGCTCGTCGCGCTCACGGGCGACCCGACGCAGCCGCCCCAACGCCCAGAACACCGCCGTGACCAGCACCGTCGTCGCCACGAAGCCCACCGTGAACCCGGGAGGCGCCGACCACCCCACCACGCCCAGGGAGAGCGCGAACCCCACGGCGAGGACGACGTCGTGCCCGCCGTGCAGCCCGACGAGGAGCGCGAGCAGCGGCCACACCGGCAACCCGGGCCCGAGGCTCAGACCCGGCAACGTCGTCGCGATCGCGACCGCCGCCGTGGCGGCCACGGGGGACGTGCGCACCAGGAGGAGGGCGGCCACGTCGACGAAGGTCCCGACCACCGCGAGAGCGGTCGCCGCGGTCGACCAACCGGACCCGAGCACGGGGACCACGACGGCCGCCGTCAGTGCCGCGGCCGCGACGTCCACGCCTGCCGGACGCCGCAGGGCGATCATGCGCCCGGTGCCCGACCGGTCAGCCCGGTCTCGAAGGCGTGCACGACGAGCTGGACCCGGTCACGCAGGCCGAGCTTGAGCAGCAGGCTCGACACGTGCGTCTTGACCGTCGACTCGGCCACGACCAGCGCGGCGGCGATCTCGGCGTTGCTCATCCCGCGGGCGACCAGCCCGACGACGTCGCGTTCGCGCCCGGTCAGCGAGACCGGCGCAGCGGTCGGTGGGGCCTGCGTCGGTGGGGCCTGCGTCGGTGGGGCGTCGGAGCGCACGAAGGCCTCGATCAGCCGCCCGGTGACCTCGGGCGCGAGCAGGGAGTGCCCGGCGTGCACGGTGCGGACCGCCGCGCACAGCTCGTCGGGTTCGATGTCCTTGAGCACGAACCCGCTGGCACCGGCGCGCAGGGCGTCGAACACGTACCGGTCCAGGTCGAACGTCGTGACCATCAGCACGCGCACCCCGAGCTGTCGCCCGACGATCCGGCGCAGCCCCTCGATCCCGTCGCAGCCGGGCATCTGCACGTCCATCAGCACGACGTCGGGCCGCAGCTCGTCCGCCCGGCGCGCCGCCTCGGCCCCGTCGGCGGCCTCGCCCACGACCGAGATGTCGGCCTCCGCGTCGAGCACGACCCGCAGGCCCGCACGCACGACCGCCTGGTCGTCGGCGAGGAGCACCCGGATCGGCACGCGCCGATTCTGCCCCCGCCACCCGCCCCGCCGCCTCCTCCGTGAGGAGGAGGTACCGGAGGAGGAGGCACCCGCCGAGGTCCCGTCCCACGACGGAAGCGCCCGACCACCCCCGGTTCCTAGCGTCGTGGGCACCTCGAACCGACTCGAACCCGGAGGCCCGCGATGTCCACACCGACCGTCACCCGTCCGCTCCCCACCCCCGAGCTCCCGCCGCGGCGCTCGCCGGGGTGGCTCGAGTTCGTGCTCACGCCCGTCGGCCTGCTCGCCTTCGACGTCGTGGTCGGTCTGGGGCTGCACGCCGCGGGCTGGGGCGAGAACCTCCTCGTGGTCCTGCTCGGCACGGTCCTCGGCACCTTCGCCCTGGTCGGGCTGCTGCTCGCCCTCCGCGTCCGGTCACTGGAGCCGCTTCGCCTGCACCTGCCCGCCGTGCGCTGGATCGTCGCGGGCGCGGCCGCCGGAGTGGGTCTGCGGCTGCTGTGCTTCCCCCTCGGTCTGGCCTGGCAGGCGCTCACCGGCGACACCACCAACCCGCAGCAGTTCCTGTTCGACGCGGTCACCGCCGGAGGCTGGAGCCTGGTGATCATGCTCCTGCTCGCCGGGCTCGCCGTCCCGCTCGCCGAGGAGATGCTCTACCGCGGCGTCGCCTACTCCGCCCTGCGCCGCTACGGGCCGGTCGCCGCCGCACTCGGCAGCTCGGCGGTGTTCGGCCTGCTGCACATGGCCCCGGTGGTGATCGTCGTGGCCTTCCTCCTCGGCCTGGTGAACGCGGTGCTGGTCGAGCGGACGGGGTCGCTGTGGCCCGCGGTCGCGAGCCACGTCGTGTTCAACCTGAGCGCACTCGTCCTGGCCGCCACCCTGTTCTGAGCCCCGCACCGGAAGGTCGACCACGAATCGGTCAGGCGCCGCATAGACAAACCCGTCGTGGTTTCAGTAATCTACCTACCGACCGGTCGGCAGCGCTGAGACGCAAGTTCCCCAAGGATGAGGAAGGGTGCGATGACCGACTCCATCAGGACGTCTTCACTCGCCGAGGCAACCCGGGCAGAACCCCGTTCCCTGCGCGACGACCCGCGGGCGGACCCGCGGATGGTGCAGGCGCTGGCGGCGTTCCAGCTCGACGGGGCCACGGCGGGCCCGCCCCTGACACCGGCGGACGACCGCGAGGCTCTGCTGGAGTTCTGCGCCGCCACCGAAGGGGGCTTCGACGCCGTCTGGGAGGCCCTGGTCGCGGGCCTGCCCCCGGTCGAGGGGGTCATCTCGTCGACGACGACCATCGACGGTCCGGGCGGGGAGCTGAGCCTCTACGTCCACCGACCGGCGACGGCGTCCGGCCCACTCCCCTGCATCTACCACCTGCACGGTGGCGGCATGGTGGTGCAACAGGCCGCGAACGACCTCTACGTCCGGTGGCGGGACGAGCTCGCCGCGACCGGCCTGGTCGTGGTGGGCGTGGAGTTCCGCAACGGGGCCGGGAAGCTGGGCCCGCACCCCTACCCCGCGGGGCTGGACGACAGCGCGGCAGGGCTGCGCTGGGTCCACGCCCACAAGGAGGAGCTGGGCGTCTCCGGCATCGTGGTCAGCGGGGAGTCGGGGGGTGCGGGGCTGACCCTCGCCCTGGCCCTGCGCGCCAACCTGGAGGGCTGGGCGGACGAGATCGCCGGCGTGTACGCGCTGTGCCCCTACATCCTCGGCACCTGGGCGGACGACCATCCCGAGTACCCGTCGCTGACGGACAACCAGGGCTACTTCCTGCACACGGACATGTTCGCGATCCTCTCCGAGGTCTACGACCCCGGGCGCGCGCACGTGGCGGACCCGCGGTGCTGGCCCGCCCGGGCGACCGATGCCGACCTGGCGGGCCTGCCCCCGCACGTCATCTCCGTGAACGAGCTGGACCCGCTGCGCGACGAGGGCCTCGCCTACTACCGCAGGCTGGTGGCGGCGGGCGTGCCCGCGCTGGCCCGCACGAACGCCGGCGTCTGCCACATCGCGGACGTCATCTTCCCGACCGCCCTTCCCGACCTCTACGCGACGAGCATCGCCGCGATCTCCGGGTTCGCGAGATCCCTCGGCTGAGCCCGCGCGCAGCCCTCGCTCCACCCCACTCGACCTCGCGCCCCGTCCGCGGGCTCCGGCCTGCGGACGAGGCGCCCTCGACCCTGCCCGCGTCAGACATCAACGAGGAGATGACGCCGTGTCCGACGACTCCGATCTCATCACGTCGACCGACGACCAGATCGCCGAGGCCGTGGAGTTCGCCGACCCGATGGTCCTGCGAGCGCTGCTCTACCAGCTCACCGGGGACGAGACCCTGGCCGCGACGAAGACCGCCACGATCCCCTTCGGGTTCCTGGAGGCCCAGAGCGTCATCGATCCGGAGGATCTGGCCACGATCCGGCGGAAGGCGGTCGAGTTCCTCACCGACCTGCGCGACCGGGGCGCACCCCCGGTGGACATCGGTCCCACGGAGCGGTTGGCCACGAGCATCAACCTCTGCGCGGGCGCCGAGATCTCGGGCCTGCAGCTCGAGCTCTGGCAGGAGGAGATGGCGATCGACCCGTGGGCCCGGGGTGTCGAATGGCGGTCCCGGCCCGCGGAACCGGTCCTGGAGAACTTCTCGGTCGTCGTGATCGGCGCCGGGATGGGTGGGCTCAACGCCGCGATCCACCTGAAGCGCAACGACATCTCGTTCACCGTCCTGGAGAAGGACGAGGGGGTGGGCGGTACCTGGAACCAGAACCGCTATCCCGGTGCGCGGGTGGACACCCCGAGCCGGGGCTACGTCCACACCTACGGCGTCGACTACCCGTTCACCAGCGCGTTCGCCGAGCGCGCGGCGAACGAGGAGTACTTCAACTGGGTCGCGGACGAGTACGAGGTCCGCAAGAGCATTCGGTTCGGCACCGAGGTGCGGTCCCTGGTCTGGGACGACGGGGACCGGGTGTGGATCGTCGAGGCGGAGGGTCCGGACGGTCCGCTGCAGATCCGCGCCGACGCCGTCGTCAGCGCGGTGGGCTTCCTGTCGCGGCCGCTGGTGCCCGAGTTCCCGGGTGCCGAGACCTTCGCCGGGCCCGCCTTCCACACCTCCGAGTGGCCGTCCGACCTCGACGTGCGGGGCAAGCGGGTCGCGGTGGTCGGCAGCGGGGCGTCCGGGTACCAGCTGGTGCCCGCGCTCGCGGGCACCGCGGAGCGGACGATCCTGGTGCAGCGCACACCGAACTGGTGCTACGACATCCCCGGCTACCTCTCCCCCTTCCCGCCCGAGGTCGTCTGGCTGGACCGGAACCTGCCGTTCCACACCAACTTCACGCGCCTGCGCGGGGGCTGGATGTTCGGGCCCGAGGGTCTCGGGAAGGCGTTCCAGGTCGATCCCGAGTTCGACGACCCCCACGCGCGCAGCCCCATGAACAAGCGCATCAGGGACCAGCGCGTCGCGTACCTCCGCACGAAGTTCGAGGGCCGCGACGACCTCTTCGAGGCCATGCTGCCCGAGGCCCCGCCCATGTCGGCGCGGCCGATCCTGGTCGACTCGGACTACAGCGTCTGCGACGCACTGGTGCGCGACGACGTCGAGCTGGTCCAGGGCTCGATCACCCGGGTGGTGCCGGAGGGGATCGTCACGACCGACGGACAGCACCACGACATCGACGTGCTCGTGTGGGCGACGGGCTTCCGGGCGAACGACTTCCTCTTCCCGATGGACGTGCGCGGCCGCGGCGGCGCGACCCCGGAACAGCTGTGGCAGGCCGACGGCGGCCGCGCCTACCTGGGCGTGCTGCTCCCGGAGTTCCCCAACCTGTTCATGATCTACGGCCCCAACACCAGCCCGACCGGCGGTCTCAACGTCGTCGACATGGAGGAGCTCCAGACGCGGTTCGCGGTGGACTGCATCCTCGGGCTGCTCGAGGGCGACCGCCGCACGGTCGAGGTCGAGGCGGAGGCCTACGCGCGCTACAACGCCGAGATCGACCGGCAGGAGGCGACGCGGACCTACAAGGACCCGCGGGCGAACAACTACTACACCAACGAGTTCAACCGCTCCGCCGTCAACTGCCCGGTCGACGCGCGACAGATGTGGGCGTGGCTGCGCAGTCCCGCCCGGCGCCGCGACGACATCCCCGAGGTGGCGGGCATCAAGCCGTACTTCGGCGGCGACCTCCGGACGGGGTGACGGCGATGGGGACCGGACTGCGACGCCTGGCGGTCGGCATGGTCGTCGCGAGCACCGTCGTGGTGGGCGGCTGCGCCTCGCCCCCACCGGAGGGCGACGTGTCCGCCCAGGTGCGGGAGCTGACGGATCGGGCGGAGATCCTGAACCTCTCCACGATCTACTCGGACGGCGTCGTGCACGGCCGGATCGACGACATCATGTCGGTCTTCGCGGACGACGCGTCGACCGAGGTCCCGGCGGACGCCCTCGTGCTGGACGGCGCCGCACCGGCGGACGCCGAGCCGATCCGGACCGACGGCGCTGCGGCCCTGCGCGCGCAGTACACCGGGATGGTGGAGAACCTCCACCCGCTGCCTGCCGTCGGCCTGAACCGGATCGTCACGCTGGAGGGGGACACCGCGACCGGGCGGAGCATGTCGATCATCCGCTTCCGCGACAACCCGAACCTGATCAACCTGGCGAACTACGAGGACGAGTACCGGCGGATCGACGGCCGGTGGAAGTTCACCCACCGGGTGATCCGGGTGCAGAAGTTCGAGCAGCAGACGGGCAGCGGCTGAGGGCCGCGCCGCACCACCTGGGGCGGGCGGCGTCGGCGCGGCCCACGGAACCATCGAAGGGTTTCAGCATGAGTGACACGGTGATGTCGGCGCGACATCGACCACGGGGCGCCGTCGCCGTCTCGGTCCTGCTCGTCGCGCTCCTGGCACTGGCGGGGTGCGGCGGCTCGGGCGGGACCACCGACACGGCGGCTCGGGACCAGGGGGCGGAGGACGCCGCGCTCAGCGCACGACTCCCCGCCGAGGTGGCCGACGCCGGGTCGATCCGCATCGCCACGTCGCTGGCCTCGCCCCCGGAGTACTTCACGACGAACGCCAACGAGCCCACCGGGTTCCTGGTCGACGTCCTGAACGCCGCGGGGGCGAGGCTCGGCGTCACGATCGACTTCGCCGTGACGCCGTACTCGGGCCTCGGCCCTGCGCTCGACGCCGAACGGGTGGACGCGGCGATGGCGTTCTCCGTCAACCCCGACAACCTGCAGAAGTACGACATCATCCCGGTCTTCGACGCCATCCAGGGATTCCTCGCCAAGAAGGGCGGCGTGCCCGCCGCCCGGGACGCGGCGAGCCTGTGCGGCAAGAAGATCGCCCTCGCCATCGGGGACCTGAGCTCGGAGGCCATGGCCGCCGAGGCCAGGTCGAGCTGTGCCGCGCTCGGCGCACCGGAGCCGACCGTCGACGGCTACCCCGCGGCGGCCGCCGCACAGACCGCTCTGCGGTCCGGCCAGGTCGACCTGCAGATGCTGAACTCGATGAGGGGCCAGTACATCGCGTCCCAGGAGCCCGCCTTCGAGACGTTCGTGGTGGACGAGCTCGCGCAGCGGGTCGGCACCCGGCAGCTCGGCATCGCGCTCCGCAAGGGCGACCCGGCGCTCGGGGAGGCGTTGACGGCGGCGATCCAGTCGGTCCGAGACGACGGCACCTACGAGACCATCCTGGCGAAGTACCGGATCGACGCGGCAGCCGTCATCCCGACCGGGCCCATGACCCTGGCCGTCCGTTGACGGCGACCCGGACCGCGGGCGGAACGGAGGGCGCCGAGGAGGTCATCCCGCCGTCGGTGCAGACCGCCGAGAAGGTGCGCTGGGGTCGGTGGATCGCCGCAGCGGTCGTCCTCGTGGTGCTGGTCCAGGTGGTCCTCGCGGCCGCCGTGAACGAGAACATCGAGTGGTCGGTCGTCGGCGACTACCTGTTCGACCCCCAGGTCCTGCACGGGCTGCAGACGACCTTGCTGCTGGCGGTGTCCGCGGAGGTCATCACGATCGTCCTCGGCCTGCTGCTGGTCTACGCACGGCTGAGCTCGAACCCGCTGCTGCGGGGCTTCGCGGGCGCCTACGTCTGGTTCTTCCGCAGCGTGCCGCTGATCGTGCAGATCCTCCTGCTCGGGAACCTGGCGCTGTTCGCGCCGGACGTCTCGGTCTCCATCCCCTTCACGTCCGTCGTGCTGTTCAGCCAGGACACCAACGACCTGATCCCCGCCGCCACCGCCGCCGTGCTGGCCCTGGCGTTGCACGACGCCGCCTACAACGCGGAGATCTTCCGCTCGGGTATCGGCTCCGTCCCGGAGGGCCAACGCCGAGCGGCGAGTGCCCTCGGGCTCACGTGGTGGCAGACGCAGCGCAAGGTCGTTCTGCCGCAGGCGTTCCCCGTCATCATCCCGCCGGCGGCGAGCCAGTTCATCACCCTGCTCAAGTCGACGGCACTGGTCTCCGTCATCGCCGTTCCCGACCTGCTGACCGAGGCGCAGACGATCAGCAACCGCAACGCGCGGGTGATGGAGCTCCTCTTCGTGGCCACGGCGTGGTTCATGGTGATGGTCGCCGTCGCCTCGCTCGCGGTCAGGTGGCTGGAGAGGCGCAGCGCCACGCGGAACCGCAGGCTCGCCACGAAGCCGGTCGAGGTCGTGGTGCAGCCGTGACGCCACTGGAGTTCGTCAACGTCCACAAGTCGTTCGGCGCGCACGAGGTGCTGCGGGGCGTCGACCTCGCCGTCGCCGAACGCGAGGTGGTCTGCGTCCTCGGGCCGTCCGGCTCGGGCAAGAGCACGCTGCTCAACACCGCGAACGGGCTCGTGGACCCGGACCAGGGCTACGTCCGGCTCCTCGGCAGCGTCGTCGGCCGTCGCTACGCCCGCGGGAGGCTCCACCGCATCCCGCCCTCGGACCTGGCCCGGCAGCGCCGCGACGTCGGGATGGTCTTCCAACAGTTCAACCTGTTCCCGCACCTCTCGGTCGAGGACAACCTCCTGCTGGCGCCCCGCATGGCGAAGTCCGGCTCTGCGACGGCCCTACGCAGCCGCATGGAGGCCCTGCTCGACCAGGTCGGTCTGCCGGAGAAGCGCCATGCCATGCCGGCCACCCTGAGCGGGGGCCAACAACAACGCATCGCCATCGCGCGCGCCCTCATGATGCAGCCGAAGGTGATGTTGTTCGACGAGCCGACCTCGGCGCTCGATCCCGAGCTGGTGTCCGAGGTCCTGCGCGTGATGAAGCAGCTCGCCGCCGACGGCATGACCATGCTGGTCGTGACGCACGAGCTGGGCTTCGCCCGCGACGTCGCGGACCGGGTGATCTTCGTGGACGGCGGCGTCGTCCTGGAGGACGCGCCACCGGACCGGTTCCTCCAGGCCCCGCAGACCGAACGGGGCAGGGCGTTCCTGGGGCACACGGGTGTGTCGGCGTCGCGGACCTCCCCGTGACGGCCTTCCGGTACCGGCTGCGGAGCCCCACCGGACCCCTCACGGTGGAGGACTACCGCGTCCTGGCCCGCAAGCGCGTCCCCGACATGGTCTGGGCCTGGATCGACTACGGCGCCGAGGACCTGGAGACGATGCGCGCCAACCGGGCCGCGTACTCCCGGTACGCGCTGCGCCGCGAGGTCCTGACCGGCAACGAGCCCCGGGACCTGTCCGTCACCGTCGGCGGGCACGAGCTGTCGATCCCGGTGCTCATGGCACCGACCGGGATCGTCGGACTCACCCACTGGACCGGCGAGCTGGGCGTCGCGCAGGCCGCCGAACGCGCGGAGACGCTCTCGATCCTGAGCACCAGCTCCTCCTACTCCTTCGAGGAGGTGGCGGCGGGCACGCGGAGGGACCACTTCTTCCAGCTCTATCCCTGGGCCGACCGGACCACGAGGGGCCACGACCTGACCCTCTCGCTGATGAAGCGGGCCCAGGACTCCGGCTACCAGGCGATGGTCGTGACCGTCGACGTCCCCGTGCTCGGGAACCGGGAGTTCGAGCGCAGGCGCGGCATGGGCATCCCTCCGGTCCTCACTCCCGCCCGCGTCCTCAGTGGAGCCCTCAGGCCGCGATGGGGGGCGGGGTTCCTCCGCCACCGCCGGGTGTCGGCCCGCAACCTCGTCGAGAGCGTCGGCGCCCGCGCGGCCGTCGCGTCGCTGACCACGCAGTACACGATGATCCGCCCCGAGCTGGACTGGGACGACTTCGCCTGGATGCGGGACCACTGGACGGGGCCGCTGTTCATCAAGGGTGTCCTGAGCGCCGACGACGCCGCACGGGCCGTCGACCTCGGGGCCACGGGCGTCGTCGTCTCGAACCACGGTGGGCGGCAGCTGGACGGGGACGTCGCGACGCTCGACGCGTTGCCCGCCGTCGCGGACCGCGTCGGTGACCGGGCCGAGGTCCTGCTCGACGGCGGGATCCGGCGCGGCAGCGACGTCGTGAAGGCGCTGTGCCTGGGGGCGGACGCCGTCTGCATCGGGCGTCCCTACCTCTACGGGCTCGCCGCGGCCGGACCCGCTGGCGCACACCACGTCCTCGAGATCCTCCGGGAGGAGATCACCCGCTGCCTCACCCTCATGGGCGTCGGGAGCCTGCGGGACCTGGACCGCTCGTGGCTGAGGGCCGCGAACGCCGTCGTGTGAGGGGGCGCGAGGCACCTGTCGGACACCCTGGACAGACGACCGACCGACCGGTAGGGTTCCGTGTGGATCAAGGACGTCCGGTCGCCTGTCCGGGCACGACGAACAGAGGACGCGCATCGTGGTGCTTCCTGATTACGACGACCTGCCGCCCGCGAGCAGGGGCGGACGCAGTGCCTGGGGACTGTTCGGGGCGGAGGACAGCGTCGGCCTGTTCACCCTGCTGACCCCGGAGGTCACCCGCGCGGCGGCCCAGTTGGTGCAGACCGGTGAGGTCGTCCCGCTGGACCTGCCGCTCGACTACTTCGACCCGCCGCTGTTCGGGCGCACGCCGCTGCGCGTCGAGAAGCGGGTGGCGGCCGACGGCCAGGGCATCGACGAGGTCTACCAGGACTTCAACCCCCAGTCCTCGACGCAGTGGGACGCCCTGGGCCACGTCGCCTACGACGAGGACACCTTCTACAACGGTGCCTCGCTCGACGACGTCCTGCACGGGCGACGCAACACGATGGACCACTGGGCCGCCCGCGGGATCGCGACGCGGGGCGTCCTGCTCGACGTGGCCGCCACCCTCCGGGCGCAGGGCCGCACCGTCGACCCGGGCAGCGCCCAGACCTTCTCGGTGGACGACCTGGAGGCGGCACGGAAGGCGGCGGACGTCGAGTTCCGGGAGGGCGACGTCGTCCTCATCCGGACCGGGTTCGTGGCCTGGTACGCCGGGCTGGACGCGGCGGAGCGGACGCGGATCTCCACCCGGGCGGCGCTGACCGCCTGCGGCGTGGAGCACACCGAGGACATGGCCCGGTACCTGTGGAACAGCCACGCCGTGGCGGTCGCCTCGGACGCCCCGTCCCTCGAGGTCTGGCCGATGGACCGCTCCCCCGAGGGCTACCCGTTCGGCATGCTGCACCGTTTCCTGTTGGGGCAGTTCGGCATGGGCATCGGCGAGCTGTGGGCGCTGGACACGCTCGCGGCGCGCTGCACCGAGCTCGGCCGCCACGAGTTCTTCCTGACCAGCGCGCCGCTGCAGACGGTGGCCGGGGTCGGCTCCCCCGCCAACGCGTTGGCGATCCTGTGATCGGGTTCGAGGGCGCGGTCGTCGCGGTGACCGGGGCCGGGCGTGGCCTGGGGGCCGCGTACGCGCGGCTGCTCACCGAACGCGGTGCACGGGTCGTGGTGAACGACCGCGGGACCGCCACCGACGGGTCGGGGTCCTCCCGGTCCACCGCGGACGACCTGGTCCGGGCCCTGCGGGCCGAAGGCGGACAGGCGGTCGCCAACCACGGCGACATCACCGACCCGCAGCAGGCCGCGGGGATCGTGGGCGACGCCCTCGACCACTTCGGCAGGCTCGACGCGGTCATCAACAACGCGGGGATCATCTCCACGACGACGTTCGACGAGCTGAGCGCGCAGGCGCTGCAGCGCCAGCTAGACGTCCACCTCTTCGGCGCCCTCAACGTCACGCGGGCCGCCTGGCCGTCGCTGGTCGAGGCCGAGGGCGCCGCGGTCTTCACCCTCTCGGCGGGCATGCTCGGCTCGCGGCACACCATGGCGTACAACGTCGCCAAGGCCGCCGTCCTCGGGTTGATGCGCAGCCTGGCCACGGAGGGCGCCGCGGTCGGGGTCCGGGTGAACGCGGTGATGCCCGGCGCCGAGACGCGCATGCAGTCGACCGCCCTCGACGCCGACTCCGCCGAGACCGCCGAGCGACGGCGCGTCGGGGTCAACTCCCCCGACAACGCCGCGCCGCTGGCCTGCTACCTGGTGCACGACAGCTGCCCGGCGAACGGCGAGGTCTTCGCCGCCGGGCGTGGCCACATGGCCAAGATCGCGCTGGCCGCGGGCCGGGGGCTGGCCGAGCGGGAGCCGACCCTCGAGGGCGTGGCCGCGGAGTTCGAGCGGATCCGCTCGGCGGACGAGCTGCGCGAGGAGACGGACCTGCTCAGCTACCGGGACCGACTCATCGGCATCTGGAACTGACGACACCGGGAGGGTGCGGCATGAGCGTCTCGTTCGACGGGACCTGGCGGATCGACGTCGGGAGGTCGAAGGTGTGGGACCCGGACCGGGACGAGTACGTGGCCGACGAGGTCGGGGACGAGATCATCACGATCCGCACCGAGGCCGGCGTCCAGGACTACGAGGTCCTCTACGGCGGGGGCCCCACGACCGTGCGGATGGGCTACAGCTCGGTCCTCGACGGGCCGGACTGGGTGCCCTACGAGGTCCGGGCGGTCCTCGGCGACTCCAGCGACGAGGCGATGGCCGCCTTCCGGGAGCGGGTCAAGTCGACCGCCGCGTTCACCCTGGGCACGAGCTACGGCCAGGTCAGGACCGTGTACGTCGACGAACGCACCCACTACCGGCTCTGCCGGGACGAGCACACCGGGGAGGCGCAGTACGTGATGATGCGCCGCCTGGCCGAGGACGGTCGGGCCTACACCGCCTACGTCCTGCGGGCGAACGGCCTCCTCGGCCGCGAGCGCCACTTCGCGCGGGTCGAGTGAGCCGGTCATGATCACCACCACCATGTCGGACGTCCCGCTGTCGCTCTCGCGCGTCCTGCGCCACGGCGCCCGGGTCTTCGGCGGCAGCGAGTGCCTCACGCGGACCGAGGACGGGTTCGCGCGGGCGAGCTTCCGCGAGATCGGGGCGAACGCCGCTCGACTGGCCAAGGCCCTGACGCGGCTGGGGATCGGCCACGGCGATCCCGTGGGGTCGCTGTCCTGGAACACCGCGGCCCACCTCGAGGCCTACTTCGGCGTACCGGGCATGGGCGCGGTCCTGCACACGCTCAACACGCGCCTCACGGGTCGGCAGCTCAGCACCATCGTGAATCACGCCGGGGACCGAGCGCTGATCGTCGACGGCACGCTGGTCGACCAGATCGTCGCGATCCAGGACGAGCTGCCCGGCGTGGAGTTCGTGATCGTGGTGGGCGACGTGCCGGTGGACGCACTGCGCAAGCCGGTCCACCGCTATCACGAGCTGGTCGCGGCCGAGGATCCGGACTTCGAGTGGCCCGAGTTCGACGAACGGTCCGCCGCGTCGATGTGCTACACGAGCGGGACGACGGGCGAACCCAAGGGTGTCGTCTACTCGCACCGCTCGCTCGTCCTCCACGCGATGTCGCTGCTGTCCGTGCAGGCCTACGGACCCCGCGAGGACGACCGCTGGCTGGCCCTGGTCCCGATGTTCCACGCCAACGGCTGGGGCATCCCCTACGCGGCGTTCCTCTCGGGTGCGTCGCTGGTCCTGCCGAACCGGTTCATGTCCGCCGCCGACATCGTCGGGATGGTCGAGACGGCGCGCCCGACCCTCGCGGCGGCGGTGCCGACCCTGTGGGCCCTGGTCCGCGACCACGCCCGCGAACATCCCGCCGACCTGACGTCGCTGCGCGTCGGGACCTCGGGCGGCGCGGCCATCCCCCGGTCGCTCCTGGAGTCGCTCGAGGTGGAACAGGGCGTCCGCATCGTGCAGGGCTGGGGGATGACCGAGACGTCCTCGCTCGCGGGGATGGCCGTCCCGCCACCCGGCCTGGCGCCCGGCTCGCCGGAGGACCTCACGCAGCGGACGGCGTCGGGCCGGGTGCTGGCCGGGGTCGACATGCGGATCGTCGACGACCACGGCACCGTCCTGCCCTGGGACGGGGAGTCGGTCGGTGAGATCCAGGTCCGGGGCCCGTCCGTCACGGCCGGGTACCACGGCGACGTCGCGGCGGAGGCCTTCGATGCGGGATGGCTGCGGACCGGGGACGTCGGCACGGTCGACGACCGGGGCTTCTTCCGGATCACCGACCGGGTCAAGGACGTCATCAAGTCCGGCGGCGAGTGGATCTCCTCCGTCGAGCTGGAGGACCTGCTCCTGGGTGACCCCCGGGTGGCCGAGGCGGCCGTGATCGGCATCCCGGACGCGAGGTGGACCGAGCGCCCCCTGGTCTTCGTGGTCGCCCGGGACGCGGTCGACCCCGCCGAGCTGGCGGGCAGGCTCGCCGACAGCCTCGCCCGCTGGCAGGTGCCGGAGAACTGGGCGTTCGTGTCCGAGATCCCCAAGACCGCCGTCGGCAAGATCGACAAGAACGCGCTGCGCACGCGCTTCCACGCCGGCGGTGTCGACGTGGTGCGCAGCCGCGCCCGGTGACCGCGGAACGCGGGATGAGGTACTGGTACTCCCTGCAGTTCACCGACACCGGCGAGCTGCTCGACCTGGCCCGCACGATCGAACGCGACACCCCGTTCCACGGCGTGTTCCTGGGCGACCACGTGGCCCATCCCGTCGAGATCGACAGCCGCTACCCCAACGCCGCGACCGGACGGGCCGCCTGGCCCGCCGGGACGCACTGGCCGGACCTCGGCGCGGCGATGGGCGCCCTGCTCGCCGCCACCGAGAGGCTGCACGTCACCACGAGCATCATGGTCCTGCCCCTGCGGCACCCGGTCCTCGTGGCGAAGACGCTCGCCACGCTGTCGCAGATCGGACCGGGCCGCGTGTCGGCCGGGGTCGGGGTGGGCTGGATGGCGGAGGAGTTCGCGGCGGTCGGCGTCGACTTCCGCACGCGGGGCCGGCGGAGCGACGAGATGCTCGACGTCCTGCGGCTGCTGTGGGAGGGCCACCCCGCCGGTTTCGCGGGCGAGTTCTTCCGGTTCGCCCCGATGGTGTCGCACCCGACGCCCCGCGCGCCGATCCCGTTGTACGTCAGCGGGTTCTCCCCCGCGGCGATGCGGCGGGCGGTCGCGAAGGGCGACGGGTGGGTCGGCGGCGACACCTCACCGGAGCGGATGCGGGAGGCGCTGCCCGTGCTGCGCACCATGCTGCGGGAGGCCGGGCGGGACCCGGCCTCGTTCGAGATCGTCGCCCTCCTCCGCCCGGATGCCCTGGACCAGGTCGGCAGGCTCCGTGACGACGGCGTCACCTCGGTGTTCTGCTATCCGGAGGCCGAGCGGTACGCCCGCGTGCCGACCCGGCAGGACCTGGTCGACGACGTCCACCGCTACGCCGAGCGGATCGACCGGTGGGTCTGAGACCGCTCAGCCCAGCGGCGGGAGGAAGATGTCGGCGAAGCTGTCCCCCACCTTGTCCGCCGACTCCGGCCCGTTCTGCGAGAACCAGAACACCGACCAGTTGAGCATGCCGAGCAGGGCCAGCCGCACCAGCCGCGGCGGGATCCCGGGCCACCGCCCGTACCGGGTCTGCACCGCCTCCACCGCGCCGTCGAACAGCGCGTCGTACTCGTCCCGCATGCCGACCACCTGCTGGCGCTCGGCCGACGCCAGCGAGCGCAGCTCCACCAGCGCCGTGGCGTGCTTGCTGCGGTCGTCGAGCAGCGCACGCACGTGCCTGCCGATCATCCCCCGCAGCCGCTCCTCGGGATCGGTCTCGGTGACGCCCTCCGCCGCGTCCCGTATGTGCTGCATGCTCGAGATCGACATCTCGTAGAGCAGTGTCTCCTTCGTCTCGATGTGGTGGTAGATCGAGGCCTTCCGCATGTTCATCGCGGCCGCGATGTCGCTCATCGACGTCGCGTGGTAGCCCTTCGCCCAGAACATCTCCGCCGCGGCGAGGAAGATCTCCTCACGCCGCCCGCTCGTCGGACTCACCGCTGCACGCCCCGTATCCACCCATTCACCTTACCGGCCGGTCGGAAGGGTGGCGCCCTCCCCCGCTCCTCGGCCTCACCTTCTAGACAGGTCAACCGACCGGCCGGTAGGCTTCGGTCGACGAAGGAGCGGGTGATCAATGACGAAGTCCCTGTACGGCCGCGAACACCTCGATTTCCAGGACTCCGTGCGAGCCTTCGTCGAGACCGAGGTGGCCCCGAACTACGCGCGGTACTGCACGCAGAGGTTCATCGACCGGGAGACCTGGCTCAAGGCGGGCAGCCTCGGCATGCTCGGGCTGCACGTGCCGGACCGGTTCGGTGGCGGCGAGGCAGGCGACTGGCGGTTCACCGCGGTGCTCCTGCGCGAGCTGGCCCGCTTCTCCGCCGGGTTCTCGTCGAGCTTCGGGATCCACGCCGACATCGTGGCTCCCTACCTCTGCGACCTCACGACCGACGAGCAGCGCGCCCGCTGGCTGCCCGGGTTCGCGTCGGGTGAGCTGATCTCGGCGATCGGCATGACCGAGCCCCGTGGCGGCAGCGACCTGGCGAACCTGGCGACCAGGGCCGAGCGGACCGACGCGGGCTGGCTGCTCAACGGGTCCAAGACCTTCATCACCAACGGCGGACGCGCCGACCTGGTCGTCGTGGCGGCCCGGACGGGCGACGGCCGCGCCTCGTCGAGCATCTCGATGTTCGTGGTCGAGGCGGGGATGGCGGGATTCGAACGCGGCTCCGTGCTCGACAAGATCGGCCAGGCGGAGTCGGACACCTCCGAGCTGTACTTCGCCGACGTCGAGGTCCCCGAGGCCAACCTGCTGGGCGAGGTGGGCCGGGGGTTCGTGTACATGATGGAGCGGCTTCCCCAGGAACGGTTGAACTGCGCGGTCTCCAACCTGGCGAACGCGCGGGGCGTGCTGGACGAGACCCTCGTCTACGCACGGACGCGCGAGGCGTTCGGCACCCCCATCGGCAGCTTCCAGCACAACCGGTTCCTGCTCGCCGAGCTGGCGACCGCGCTCGACGTCGCGGACTCGTTCGTCGAGGACTGCGTGGTCGACCACGTGGCGGGCGAGCTGAGCCCGGTCAAGGCCGCCAAGGCGAAGTGGTGGACGGCCCAGGTGCAGAACGACGTGCTCGACGCCTGCCTGCAGCTGCACGGCGGCTACGGCTACATGCGCGAGTCCTCGGTCGCCCGGCACTGGATGGACGGCCGGGTCACCAAGATCTGGGCGGGCACCAACGAGATCATGAAGGAGATCATCGGACGTGACCTCGGTCTCTGACATCCCGGCCACCGACGCCGAACCGACCCCTACACCGGTCCCGGAGCTGCACGGTCTCCGGACCTGGGTGACCGGTGCGGGTCGCGGCCTCGGGCGCGCCATCGCCGCCGACCTGAGCCGAGCGGGTGCGCTCGTGGCCCTCACCGCGCGCAGCGCGGACACCCTCGCCGACGCCGCCGACGAGTGCGGCGACGGCGCCTTCGCCGTCCCCGGGTCGGTGTCCGACGAGCGGGACCTCGCCCGCATGTCCGACACGATCACCGAGCGCTGGGGTGGGCTGGACGCGCTGGTCCACCTCGCGGGCATCAGCCCGGTGTTCCATCCCGCCGACCGGTTGGACGCCCGGACCTGGCGGGAGATCGTCGAGGTCAACCTCACCGGGACGTTCCTGACCTGCCAGGCGGCCGCCGCGCTGATGGACGGGCCCGGGGCGATCGTGACGACGTCGAGCGTGCACGCCCACACCGGCGCCGCCCGGCTCGCCGCCTACAGCGCGACGAAGGGGGCCGTGGAGTCGCTGACCCGCGCGCTGGCGCTGGACTGGGCGGGGCGCGGCATCCGGGTCAACTGCCTCGCGCCCGGCTACTTCGCGACGGACATGACCGAGGACCTGCGCCACAGCCCCCGGCAGAACGAGCGCCTGCTCGCCCGGATCCCCCAGGGACGCATGGGGTCCCCCGAGCAGATCGTGGACGTCGTCCGGCTCCTCGTGGGCCCGGGGGGCAGCTACATCACCGGATCAGTGATCAGCGTCGACGGCGGCTGGGCCGCCGCGTAGTACCGCGTGGGAGCGGCAAGGGAAGGAGCGAGTGTGCGAGTCGAAGTGGACTGGGCACGGTGCGACGGGAACGGCGCCTGCGTCGTCGAGGCCCCGGAGGTCTTCGACCTCGACGACGACGACGCCCTCGTGGTGCTGGACCCCGAGCCGTCGACGGCCCTGCGCGACAAGGTCTCGGCCGCCGCGTCCGCGTGCCCGAAGCGCGCCCTGACGATCGGGGGCTGACCCGCGATGCCGACCGTCGACACCGTCCGGGGACCCGTGGACGCGGGTGCGCTGGGCCGGACGCTCATGCACGAGCACGTGGTCAACGTCAACGCCGAGGTCGACCGGGACCAGCCGGCCATGAGTCTCGGCGGGCGCCGGGCCGAGGTCCTCGCCGAGGTGGTCACCGCGCTGCAGGCCGTCGTCGACGCCGGGATCTCCACGTTCGTGGACGCCACCGCGGTCGGGCACGGCCGCGACGTCGGGTTCCTGGCCGAGGTGAACCGGCAGGTCGACCTGCACATCGTGGTGGCGACGGGGGTGTACACCTTCGACGAGCTGCCGAAGATGTTCCACTACCGCCCCCGCGGCGGACGTGACGCGCTCACCGAGCTCTTCGTGCGCGACATCCGGGACGGCATCGCCGGCACGGAGGTACGGGCGGGCATCATCAAGGTCGCGACGGACCGCCAGGGCGTCACGCCGGACGTCGACCGGCTGCTGCGGGCGGCCGCCGCCGCGCACCGCGAGACCGGGGTCCCACTGACCACCCACACCGCGGTGGCCCACCGCACCGGGCTCGACCAGCAGCGGATCCTCGCCGAGGAGGGCGTCGACCTGTCCCGGGTGGTGATCGGGCACAGCGGCGACTCCACCGACCTGGACTACCTCCGGGAGATCCTCGACCGGGGATCGCTGATCGGCGCCGACCGCTTCGGCCTGTACCTGCCGGGGCGGCTGGGTCCGGACGAGCGCATCGGCGTGGTCGCCGACCTCTGCGCCCTGGGCTACAGCGACCGCATCGTGCTGTCCCACGACAAGACGCTCTACTCGGACTGGTGGGCGGACGGCAAGGGCCCGCAGGTGCCCGAGTGGGTCCACACCCACATCAGCACCGATGTCCTCCCCGCGCTCCGGAAGCGCGGCGTCGACGACCGCATGATCGAACAGATGATGGTCGACAACCCGCGACGCGTGCTCGGCACGACGGGGGCCTACTGATGCGGCGCGTCGCCGTGGTGGGCGCGTCGCTCGCGGGGGTCGAGGCCACCCGGGAGCTCCGGCGCCTCGGCTTCGCAGGCGAGGTCGTGGTGTTCGGCGGCGAGGCGGTGAGACCCTACGACCGCCCGCCGCTGTCCAAGGCCGTCCTCGCGGGGACCGCGACCGCGGACTCGACCGTCCTCGAGCTGGGCGAGGCCGCCGAGGCCGAGTGGCGGCTGGACACACCGGCCACGGCCCTCGACGCGGCGAGGCGGACCGT
>NZ_JACBXB010000259.1 GCF_013870575.1 Pseudonocardia pini | reverse complement strand
GACGTCGACCGCCGGGAACCGGGCCCCGACGGCGTACGGCGGGCCCAGCAGGTCGGCGGCGAACACCCCCAGCGCCATGACCACGACCTCGGCGGGCGGGTCCCCGAGCGGGGCCGTGCGCTCGCGGACGTACGCGGCGAAGTAGTCGTCCAGCCCCAGCTCCGCGTAGTCCGCGGCCGCCTCCGGCGACCAGATCGACAGGCAGGCCAGGGGCTCGATCGCGTCCCGCAGTGCCCGCGGGGCGGACGGCCGACGGGCGGCGGGGGGTTCTGGGCGGGGTCCGTCCGGGTCGGCGAAGAAGAACGCCCGCATGCTCGCGTAGTCCATGACCTCAGCTCGCGGGCTCGGGTGCGGGCAGGTGCCCCAGGGCGCCGAGCAAGGCCATGTTGTCCCAGGTCACCCACAGTTCGGCGATCCGCCCGTCGCGGATCCGGGCGGTCCCGCCGAAGGAGAACCGGACCTGTCGACCGCTCGCGGGGAACGGGCCCAGCGGGCCGTCCTGCGTGCCGGTGTAGGAGGCCCAGAAACCGGCCCGGTCGCCCTCGACGACGACCTGGTCGAAGCTCTGCACGTTGTCCGGGAAGCTCTCGGCGTTGGCCCGCAGGAAGTCCGCGAAGTCAGCCGGGCTGTGCACGACGACGTCCGGCGTCGCCTCGCAGTGCCGGACGAAGTCCGGCGTCAGCAGCTCGTCCAGCTCGTCGAGGCGACGGGCGTTCATCGCGTCGGCCAGCCTGCGGAACAGGTCGTGGACGTGCTCGGTCATATGGGCCTCCCGGTCGCGGCGGACCGGCCGACCGCCGGTCCGTACCCCTCGACGGACCGGCACGCCGGACGCGGCTCGGCTCGCGTCCCCCGTGTCCGAAACGTCCGACGGTGCTCGGGCGAGAGTAGGGAGGTGGCACGGCCGGGGCGTCCGGGTGCGCCCCCGAGGAACCCCCCGAGGAAGTGGGGCACGCCGTGACGACACTGTGGGACCGCGAGCCCGAGCTGCGCGAGCTCGACGAGACGCTGGACGAGGGCGGGATCCTGCTGGTCGAGGGGGACGCGAGTGCCGGGCTGGCCGCCCGGCCGGTGCTCCTCGGGCACAGCATGGGCGGGATGGTGGCCCTGGTCGCCGCCCAGGAGCACGGGGACCTGCTCGGCGGCGTCGTGGCGATCGACACCCCGGTCCGGGCCCTGACGCCGGAGGACCAGGCCGCGCGCAGACGGACCGCCTTCGGCCCGCTGCGCGTTTACCCCGACCGGGACCGGGCGATCCGGTTCTTCCGCACGGTCCCCGCCCAGGAGGGCGAGCCGTACGTCCTGCGGCACATCGCCGAGCACTCGCTGCGCGCGGTCGAGGGCGGCTGGTCCTGGAAGTTCGACCCGCGGGTCTTCCTGCGGGACGGGCTGGCCCCGGACGACCTCGACATCCCGGGCTGCCGGGTGGCCCTGTTCCGCGCGGAGCACGGGCTGATGCCCGCCGCGATGGGTGAGGCGGTGCGCGACCGGCTGGGCCGCGGCGTGCCCGTGATCGAGATCCCCGCCGCCGCCCACCACGTGATGATCGACTCGCCGTTGGCGCTGGTCACCGGTCTCCGGACGTTGCTCGGGGACTGGCGGCACTCCCGCGCCACGGCCGCCTCGGAGGTACCCGGATGACGACCGTCGACCCCGCCCCGACCCTGCCCGACCTGCTGGACCTCGAGCAGATCGACCGCGACCTGTTCCGCAACCGCGTGGTGTTCGAGGAGCCGTGGGCCCTGTTCGGCGGCCAGGTCGCCGCGCAGGCCCTGCTCGCCGCGGGCCGGACGGTGGAACCGGACCGGGCACCGCACTCGTTGCACGGCTACTACCTGCGCGGCGGCGACGCGGCCCGCCCCACGATCTTCCAGGTCTTCCGGGACCGCGACGGCGGCTCGTTCTCGGCGCGCCGGGTGGTGGCGCTGCAGGACGGCGAGGTGATCTTCAACATGGCGGCCTCGTTCGCCGCCGACTCGGCGGGCGCGGACGTCAGCGAGGACCCCGCGCCGGAGGCGCCGGACCCGGACGCGCTGTCCGGGGGGCCCGTGCACCGCGCCTTCTCCTTCGAGGGCCGCACGGTCGCCCGGCAGAAGGGCCCCGGGTTCCCGGTCCGGTACTGGACCCGTTGCGTCGCACCGCTGCCCGCGGACCGGCTGGTCCACGCCGCCGCGCTGACCTACATCTCGGACATGTACGGCGCGTTCCCCGAGGTGGACGAGGCCGAGAGCAGCCCGGGGCCGAGCCTGGACCACGCGGTGTGGTTCCACCGCCCGATCCGGGCCGACGAGTGGATGCTCGTCGACCTCGTCCCGCGGACCGCCGCGGGCGGCCGGAACTGGTACATCGGCACGCTGCACGACCGCGCGGGCACGCTGGTGGCGAGCATCGCGCAGGAGAACCTGTTCCGCAGGCCCCGAGGCTGAGAACGCCGACGGCGGCGACCACCACCTGGTCGCCGCCGTCGGTCGGCTCCGGTGCCGTGCGCCCTTCCCCGGTGCACGGTGCCGGTGTGCAGCCGGGTCTAGTCGACCCGGTGGGAGGGCCGGGCCTCCGGGGGCAGCACGCCCCAGTCGATGAGCTGGTCGGTCAGCTCTCCCGGCGTCATGTCGTAGATGATCGCCAACGAGCGCAGGTCCTCCGCCCGGATGGACAGCACCTTGCCGTTGTAGTCGCCGCGCTGGGACTGGATCGCGGCGGCGTAGCGGGCCAGCGGGCCCACCTTGTCCGCGGGCAGCTGCTGGAGCCGCTCGAGGTTGATGACGATCTTCGTGGCCGGCTCGGAACCGGACGGAACCCGGCCCTCGGGGAGCAGCTCGGCCACCGGGACCCCGTAGAAGTCGGCCAGCTCGGCGAGCTTCTGCACGGTGACCGCGCGGTCACCTCGCTCGTACGACCCGACGACGACCGCCTTCCAGCGGCCCCCCGACTTCTGTTCGACGCCGTGCAGCGACAGCCCCTGTTGCTGCCGGATGGCCCGGAGCTTGCCCCCGAGCGCCTTGGCGTAGTCGCCCATCTGGCGATCTCCTCATTCCTGGTCCTGTCCGGCCGCGGGACCGGTGACCTCGTACCGCAGAGTGTGGTGAGCGGGTGGTGGTGCGCGGACGCGTGCCTCGCTCGTGGGACGAGGCCGCTGCCCCCGCTTGCCGCGGCCACCCTCGCCACTGTCGATCAATACGCAGAGTAATCATGCGCCGGTGTCGCGGTGCAGGTCAAGCCAGGTCGCCCCGGACGGGTGCCTGGTGGGGCTTATCCACTCGAACGAAGGACGGTTCGTCCCCCGACGGCGGTACCAGGACCACGCTCGGCCGCGTGCCCGGTGTACCCCCCGCAGCCGCTGGTACGCGTGGTGGCCGTGTGGGTGTGGCGCTGGGTGACCGTACGCGCCGTGACCGTCGGCGCGCCCCCCGACGCGCCGGGCGGGCGCCCGCGACCGTGCCCGATCCTCGCCCCGATCGTGACCCTGCCGTGACCGCGCAGGAGGTCTGTACCGATCACGGGGGAGAGGGTCCCCACATCCGGCCCACGCCGCCCACGGGTCGGGCCCCCGTGCTTGCTAGGGTCGCCGGGACACGTCCTTTAACCCCGTCCCGTGAGGCGGGAAAGGAGAGCTCCTCGTGGCGGACCCACGCCGCGGGGACGTCGGAGACCAGGCGCGCGAGCTCCTGACCTCGGCCGACGTCACCCGCACCATCGCGCGCATCGCGCACCAGATCATCGAGAAGACCGCGTTCGGCCCCGGGAACACCGCGGACCTCGTGCTGCTGGGCATCCCTACCCGCGGCGCCGTCCTGGCCCGCAGGCTCGCGGCCGCGATCACCGAGTTCACCGGTGCCGCGCCCGCCGTCGGCTCCGTGGACGCCACGCTCTACCGGGACGACCTGCGCCGCGGCCCCGCCCGCGCGCTGGAGGACACCGCGGTCCCGGAGGGCGGGATCGACGGCAAGCTCGTCGTCCTGGTGGACGACGTGCTGATGTCCGGGCGCACCACCCGCGCGGCGCTCGACGCCCTGCGGGACGAGGGCCGCCCGCGCGCCGTCCAGCTGGCGGTGCTGGTGGACCGCGGCCATCGCGAGCTGCCGATCCGGGCCGACTACGTGGGCAAGAACGTCCCCACCTCGCGCAGCGAGAAGATCCTCGTCCGGCTCACCGAGACCGACGACGGGGACGGCGTGCTGATCGAGAAGGAGCCCGTGGAGCCGACCACCGAGGGGGACGACGCGTGAAGCACCTGCTCTCCGTCGCGGACCTGGACGCCGCCACGGCGACCGGTCTGCTGGACACCTCGAGCAGGCTGAAGGAGACGCTGCTCGGCCGTGAGGTGCGCAAGCTCCCCACCCTGCGCGGCCGCACGGTGGTCACGCTGTTCTACGAGGACTCCACCCGCACCCGGGTCTCCTTCGAGATCGCGGGCAAGTGGATGAGCGCCGACACCATCAACATCAGCGCCAAGGGCTCCTCGGTGTCGAAGGGCGAGTCGCTGCGGGACACCGCGCTCACGGTCTCGGCGATGGGCGCGGACTGCGTGATCGTGCGGCACCCCGCCTCGGGGGCGGCACACCGGATCGCCGGGTGGGCCGACAAGGACGCCGCGACCACCGGCACCCACACCTCGATCGTCAACGCGGGCGACGGCACCCACGAGCACCCCACGCAGGCCCTGCTCGACGCCGCCACCCTCCGGGACGAGCTCGGCGCGATCGCAGGCCGTCGGATCGGGATCGTGGGGGACGTGCTGCACTCCCGGGTCGCCCGGTCGAACGTGCTGCTGCTCTCCACCCTCGGCGCCGAGGTCGTGCTGATCGCCCCGCCGACCCTGCTGCCCACCGGTGTGGCCGAGTGGCCCTGCCGCGTCTCGCACCACCTCGACGCGGAGCTGCCCGCCCTCGACGCGGTGATGATGCTGCGGGTCCAGGCCGAGCGGATGCACGGCGGGTTCTTCCCCAGCGCCCGCGAGTACGCGATCGCCTACGGGCTCAACGAGAACCGGCTCCGGCTGCTCCCCGAGGGCGCGCCGGTGCTGCACCCCGGACCGATGGTGCGCGGGATGGAGATCGCCCCCGCCGTCGCCGACGCCCCGAACGCCAAGGTCCTCGCCCAGGTGCGCAACGGCGTGCACGTGCGGATGGCCGTCCTCTACCACCTGCTCGCCGGAGCGCCCGAATGACTCTGCTGATCAAGAACGCCAAGCCCTACGGCGAACAGGCCGTCGACCTGCTGGTCCGCGACGGCGTCGTCGTCGAGATCGGGGCCGACCTGACCGCCCCCGAGGACGCCGAGACCCTCGACGCGGGCGGGCACGTCCTGCTCCCCGGGCTCGTCGACCTGCACGTCCACCTGCGCGAGCCGGGCGGTGAGGAGTCCGAGACCATCGAGACCGGCTCGCACGCCGCGGCACTGGGCGGGTTCACCGCCGTCTTCGCCATGCCGAACACGGACCCGGTGGCGGACACCGCGGTCGTCGTCGAGCACGTCCGGCGGCGCGGCGAGGAGGTCGGCCTGGTCGACGTCCACCCCGTCGGTGCGGTCACCACCGGGCTGAAGGGCGAGAAGCTCGCCGAGCTGGGGACCATGGCCCAGTCGGCCGCGCAGGTCCGGTTGTTCTCCGACGACGGGCGCTGCGTGAACGACCCGCTGATCATGCGGCGGGCGCTGGAGTACGCGAGCGCGCTCGACGTCGTGATCGCCCAGCACGCCGAGGACCACCGGCTGACCGGCGGCGCCCAGGCCCACGAGGGCGCGGTCGCGTCGCGGCTGGGCCTGCAGGGCTGGCCCGCGACGGCGGAGGAGACCGTGGTCGCGCGAGACTGTGCGCTCGCCCGGGAGGCGGGGGCGGCGCTCCACGTCTGCCACGTGTCCTCGCGGCACACCATCGCGGTGCTGCGCGCGGCGAAGGCCCAGGGCGTGCGGGTGTCCGCCGAGGTCACCCCGCACCACCTGCTGCTCACCGACGGCAGGCTGACGGGCTACGACCCCGTCAACAAGGTCAACCCGCCGCTGCGCACCGGCACGGACACCCAGGCCATGCGGGAGGCGCTGGCCGAGGGCGTGATCGACGTCGTCGCCACCGACCACGCCCCGCACGCCTCGCAGTACAAGGACACGGAGTGGGCCGCGGCCAAGCCGGGCATGCTCGGTCTGCAGACCGCGCTGTCCGTCGTGGTCCACACGATGGTCGAGCCGGGGCTGCTGGACTGGCACGGCGTCGCGCGGGTGATGAGCGAGCGGCCCGCGGAGATCGGGAACCTGCCGGACCAGGGCAGGCCGATCGCCGTCGGGGAGCCCGCGACCTTCTGCCTGGTCGACCCCGACGCCCAGTGGACGGTGCGGGGCGCGGCGCTGGCGAGCAGGGCGGCGAACACGCCGTACGAGGGAATGCGGCTGCCCGGTGCGGTGGTCGCGACGGTTCTGCGTGGCCGGATCACGGCGCGAGACGGGAAGGTTGTGGCATGAGTAGCGCTGTACTCGTCCTCGAGGACGGCCGGATCTTCCGCGGGGAGTCCTTCGGTGCCGAGGGGGAGACCTTCGGCGAGGCCGTGTTCACCACCGGCATGACGGGCTACCAGGAAACCCTGACGGACCCGTCGTACCACCGCCAGATCGTGGTGCAGACGGCGCCGCAGATCGGCAACACCGGCTGGAACGCCGAGGACGACGAGTCCACCGGCATCCAGGTCGCCGGGTACGCGGTGCGCGACCCCAGCCGCAGGCCGTCGAACTGGCGGTCCACCGGCTCGCTGGAGGACGCGCTGCGGACGCAGGGGATCGTCGGCATCGCCGGCATCGACACCCGCGCGGTCGTCCGGCACCTGCGCGAGCGGGGGGCCATGCGGGCCGGGGTGTTCTCCGGCTCGGCCCTGGCCGCCGACGAGGCGCTGGTCGAGAAGGTGAGCCGGAGCCCCGAGATGGCGGGCGCCGACCTCTACGGTGCCGTCACCACCG
>NZ_JACBXB010000258.1 GCF_013870575.1 Pseudonocardia pini | reverse complement strand
CCGAACATCATCGAGTGCCATCTCGTCGACTACGCGGTCTCGCTCGCGGGCGGGGTGCCGTTCACGATCTTCAACAGCTCGGCGGCGGACCAGATCGCCTACCAGGTGCGCAACGCCGAGGCCACGATCATGATCACGGACCGGGCGTTCGCGGACAAGGTCGGGGTCGCCCTGGACACGCTCGACGGCCAGGTCACGCACCTGATCGTGATCGACGCCGAGTCGGGGCTGAACCTGGCCGCGGTCGAGGCCGCGGGGGACCCCGCGTTCGACTTCGCGGCGGTCGCCGAGGCCATCAGCCCGGACGACGTCGCGACGATGATCTACACCTCCGGCACCACCGGTCCGCCCAAGGCGGCGCTGTGGTCGCACCGCACGATCCTCGCCCAGCAGCGCGCCCTCGACGAGGCGATCCCGTTGCCGCGCATCGGGATCGTGGACTTCCTGCCGATGGCGCACGCGGGCGGCCGGATCAACGTGCACTACATGTCGTTGGTGCACGGTGCCACCGTCACGGTCTGCCCGGACATCCGCGACCTCTCCGCCTGCCTGGTCGACGCGCGCCCGGACGTGCTCTTCTCCACCCCGCGTGCGTTCGAGAAGCTGCAGGTCGGGATCGAGTCCCTGCTCACGGCGGAGTCCGCGGAGCGACAGGCGGAGCTCCGCCGGGTCATCGAGATCGGCCTGCGGCGTTCCGCGGCCGAGGACAACGCCACGGACGTGCCCGCGGAGGCGGCGGCGGACCTCGTCGCCGAGCACGAGCGGGGCAAGGAGCTGCTCAAGCCGCTGCTCGCACACCTCGGGCTGGACCGCGTCGTCGTCGCGATCATCGGGGGCGCCCCGACGCCGCCGGAGATCGTCCGCTACTTCTTCGCCGTGGGCCTGCCCGTGCTGGAGGCGTACGGCGCCACCGAGGTCTCGCTCAACATCTTCAACCGGCTCGACGACTTCAAGACCGGCTCGGCGGGCAAGCCGCTGCCCGGGGTCGAGATCAAGGTCGCCGAGGACGGCGAGCTGCTCGCCCGTGCGGACATGAACATGATCGGCTACCGCAACGAGCCGGAGAAGACGGCGGAGACGATCGACCCCGACGGCTGGGTCCACACGGGGGACATCGTGCAGGTCGACGCGGACGGGTTCGTCAGCATCGTCGACCGCAAGAAGGAGATCATGATCAACGGGGTGGGTAAGAACCTCTCGCCCGCCTACATCGAGACCACGATCTCCGGGGAGAGCCCGCTCATCGGGCAGGTCGTCGCGATCGGGGAGGGCCGCCGCTACGTCGGGGCGCTGATCACCCTGGACCGCGAGGCCCTGCCCGCGGTGGCGGCGCGGCTCGGGCTGGCGGACCGCTCGGTGGACGAGCTCGCCGCGTCGGAGGAGATCCGGGCGGAGGTGCAGGCCGCCGTCGACCGGGGCAACGAGCACCTCAACGGCAACGAGCAGGTGCGCAGCTTCGTCATCGTGCCCGACGCCTGGGTGCCGGACAGCGACGAGCTCACCCCGACCGCGAAGCTCAAGCGCCGCATCATCCACGTCAAGTACGCCGACCAGATCGAGAGCCTCTTCCCGTGACGCGCGCGCAGGTCCCCGTCGAGCCCGCGGCCCCGTACGGGGGGTCCGCCGCACAGTGGCGGGAGTACTCCGACGCACTGGCCGCGTCGGAGGCGATGGGCCTGCGCTGCACCGAGATCGAGCCCG
Organism: Pseudonocardia pini; assembly: GCF_013870575.1. Taxonomy (GTDB): domain Bacteria; phylum Actinomycetota; class Actinomycetes; order Mycobacteriales; family Pseudonocardiaceae; genus Pseudonocardia; species Pseudonocardia pini. The sequence goes on along the minus strand of NZ_JACBXB010000258.1, from coordinate 5,254 downwards.
GGCGGGCACGGTTCGCCGTGGCCGACTCGGTGTGGCCGCTCAACCCGGCGGGTGCGGTGCACGGCGGGCTCGTCGCCGCACTCGCCGACCAGGCCCTCGGCATGGTCACGATGACCGTCGTGGGGGAGGGGCAGAAGCCCGCCACGGCGAGCATGACCGTGGAGTACCAGCGCCCGGCCCGCGCCCCGCTGACCCTCGAGGCCGAGGTGTCGAAGGCGGGCCGGACCCTGGTGTTCGTCTCGGTCCTCGTGCGGGACCGGGACGGCAAGGTCTGCACCAAGGTCACCGGCACCTCGGTCGTCGACGGCACCTCGCGCCGGATGACCACGCCCTGAGCCTCGCCGGAGCTTGACCTGGCTGACCTGCGGTTTTAAACTGAGACGACTGAGCTCAAAACTCGGGTGAACGTCGCTCGTCCCACGTGCGTGCCCCCTGTCGCCGTGCGTGTTGTCCGGTTTCAACGACGAACTGGTGGGTGACCCATGTCCTCGGACACTGTCCCGGAGAAGTCCACTGTGGCCTTGACGGAGGCGCAGGAATGGCGCCGCGGAGGCCGCACCGCGGTGAGCGCGATGCTCGGCTTCGGCGCGGGCCCGGTGATGATGCTGACGACCGCCAGCGTCTTCGTGAAGCCGATGATCGAGGCCACCGGCTGGTCGACGACCGAGGTTCTGATCGCGCCGATCCTCAACATCGTCATGGCGTGCGTCGGGCCGTTCGCCGGTCGGTTGGTCGACCGGCGCGGCACCCGGTTGACCCTCGCCGTGGGGCTGCTGCCCTTCGTCGCGCTCCTCGTCCTGTTCGCCGTGCTGCCGTTCAGCCGGCTGACGTTCTACGGCATGGCCGCGCTCATCGGACTGTTCGGTTCCTTCGCCTACACCGTCCCGTACAACCGGGCGGTCGCGCTGTGGTTCGACAAGGGTGCGGGCAAGGCGTTCGGCCTGGTCGGAGCGGGTGCGGCGCTCCTGCCCTTCGCGATCATCCCGGTGCTCGCCGTGGTGGTCTACACCTACGGCTGGCAGCGCGGCTACCTGGTGCTCGCGGCGTTCGCCCTGGTCATCGCGGTCCCGGCCGCGCTGTGGGGCATCAAGCACGGCGGCCCGCACGGTGGAGTCGAGGCGGGTGCGGCGACCGTCGCGCCCGTGGCCACCGGCTCGGCCGTGCCGACCGCGGAGGGGGACGCCGACGCGTCCGCCGTCCTGCGGACCGTGCGGTTCTGGGTGTTCGCGCTGTCGGTCCTGCTGGTGAGCGCCGCCACCGGGGCGTTCCTGTCCAACGTGCAGCCGATCCTGCTCGACGGCGGTCTGAGCGTGGTCCTGGCGACCACCGTGACCACGGTCTACTCCGTCGGCGGCATCGCCGGCCGGTTCGTCGGCGGGGTGCTGCTGGATCTCTTCCCACGCTACCGGGTGGCCCCAATCGTCCTGCTGGTCTCGGGTCTGGGCGCACTCGCCCTCACCGGGGTCGGCGTCCTGCCGTTCGTGCTCGTGATCGTGGCCGCGCTGCTGGTGTCGTTCAGCCAGGGCGCGGAGGGCGACTTCGTCAGCTACTTCATCCTCAAGGAGTACGGGCGCGCGCACTTCGGCAAGCTGTTCGCCGCCGTCTACGTCATGACCGGCGTCGGGGCACTGCTGGGCACGTACGCCTTCGGCATCACCCGGGACCTCACCGGCGGGTACGCGGTCGCGTGCGTCGTCGCGGCATGCTGCTTCCTCGCGGGTGCGGCCACGATGGTCGTCTACGGGATCCTGGGCAGACGATCGCAGCGGGCGACGGCCCCGGTCGAGAGCGCGGTGTGACCGGGCGCCTGGCGGGCCGCGTCGCGATCGTCACCGGTGCGGCCCACCGCGGCTCCGACGGGCTCAACATCGGCGGTGCGATCGCCGCCGAGTTCGTGGCGGAAGGCGCTCGGGTCGTCGCCGCGGACGTCGACGCGGCGGCGGTCGCCGAGCTCGCGGACGTGCTGAACACCGACCGGCCCGCGGTCGTCGCGGTGCCGACGGACGTCCGGGACGAGGCGCAGCTCGTCGCCCTCGTCGAGCGGACGCTGCAGGACTTCGGCGGCCTGGACGTGCTGGTGAACAACGCCGGTGTGTTCCGCGGCGACGACGGCCCGATCGGCGAGCTCGGGGCCGAGGTCTGGGACGACGTCATGGCGGTCAACGTCCGCGGCCCCATGCTGCTGACCCGGCACGCCCTGCCCGCGCTCGTGGCGAGCGGGCACGGCGTCGTCCTGAACACGGCGTCGACCCATTCGATGGGGGGCGACCGCAGGCTCTCGGCCTACGGTGCCTCGAAGGCCGCGCTCAACGCGTTGTCCCAGTACGTGGCCACCCAGTACGGCAAGCAGGGCGTGCGCTGCAACGCGGTCTGCCCGGGGGCCACCGCCAGCCCGCCGCTGCGGCGCGGGACGCCGGAGGTGCTGGCGGTCTACGACCACCACACCCTCAACCCTCGGATCAACACCCCCGCCGATCTCGCCAAGGTCTACGCGTTCCTCGCCTCGGACGACGCCGTCGGCATCAACGGGATGGTCCTCCGGGTGGACGGCGGCCTGCTCGCGCACCAGCCCTACACACCCGACCTCGCCGCCCTGGCGGCGGCCACGACGGGGCCGCTGCTCGGCGCCTGACCTCGTGAGTGGCGATGGTCGCCGGCCGGACCATCGCCACCCACAGGTCAGCGGTTGTGCCACACCGGGTCGCGCCTCTCCAGGAACGCCGCGACCCCTTCGGCGGCGTCCGCGGAGGCGAAGACCGCCTTCCACTCGGCGTCCTGCTCGGTCCAGCCGTCGGTGTAGGTCCCCTCGGCACTGTTGCGGGCGATCGCCTTCGTCGCCGCGACGCCGAGCGGGCCGTTGCGGGCGATCCGCTCGGCGAGCCGGAGGGCCTCGGCGAGGGCCTCCCCGTCCGGCACGACCCGGTTGACCAGCCCGATCTCGCGGGCGCGGGCCGCATCGACCGGGTCGCCGGTCAACAGCAGCTCCATCGCGACCGGCAAGGTGAGCCTGCGGGGGAGCAGCAACGCCCCGCCTCCGCCCGCGACCAGGGAGTGCTGCACCTCGGGCACGCCGAGCCGCGCCCCGGACCCGGCGACGACGAGGTCGCAGGCCAGCAGCAGCTCGAACCCGCCCGCGACGGCCCAGCCCTCCACCGCGGCGACCAGCGGCGCTCGGGGCGGGCGCCGCGAGATCCCACACAGCCCGCGGTCGCCCACCACCGGCCACTCCCCGGCCTGGTACGCGGCGAGGTCCATCCCGGCGCAGAACGTCCCGCCCGCACCCGTCAGGACACCGACCCGCAGCTCGGGATCCGCGTCCAGCTCGTCCATCGCCGCGGCGACGGCGTGGGCGACGGCGTCGTTCAGGGCGTTGCGCACCTCCGGCCGGTTCAGTGTCACGACCAGCACGTGGCCCTGCCGCTCGACGAGGACGGGCGCGGTCACCGCTTGACCAGCTCGATGCCGGAGGTCGTCCGGTCCCAGGTGGACGGTGTGACGCCCTCGTCGCGCAGCAGGTACTTGAGGATCCGGCCGACGTCGTTCTTCGGCAGCTCCGCCCGCAGCTCCACGTAGCGCGGGACGGCGTAGTAGGGCAGCCGGTCGACGGCCCAGGCGCAGAGCTCCTCCTCGGTGAGCGTCGACCCCTCGGCGAGCACGGCGGTCACCTTGACCTCGTCCTCGGACAGCGCGCTCGGCACCGCATGCACCGCGACCTCGGCGATGCCCGGGTGCTGCTGGAAGGTCGACTCCAGCTCGAAGCTGGAGATGTTCTCGCCGCCGCGGCGCAGGTAGTCCTTCTTCCGGTCGGCGAAGTGGAAGTTGCCGTCGGCGTCGAACCTGCCCAGGTCACCGGTGTGGTACCAGAGGTTGCGGAAGGCGTCGAGGGTGGCCTGCGGCCGGTTCCAGTAGCCGGCGAACATGACGTTCGGCCGCAGGGGGCGGCAGATCACCTCGCCGGTCTCCCCGGGCGGGAGCTCGCGGTCCTGCTCGTCGACGATCCGGACGTCGAAGTCCGCGTTGCGCCGTCCGCTCGCCCCGGGGACCGGCGCACCGCTCAGCGGGGCGCACACGATCATTGCGGCCTCGGTGTTGCCGTAGCCCGGCGCGCCCGCGCGCTCGACGCCGAATCGCTCGCGCCATGTCCGCGCGGCCTCGGCGGGGAACGGCGCGCCCAGCGCGATCCGCAGCTGCCCGTGGCAGCGCCGCATCTCCTCGGTGTCCGGCATCTGCGCGATCAGCGGGATCATGATGCCGAGCAGGCTCACCATCCGGGCGCCGCTGCGCTCGATCTCCGGCCAGAACCCGGACAGCGAGAAGCGGCGGGCGATCGAGACGGTGCCCTGCAGCATCGCGGTGGAGAGCACCGACCCGCACAGCGCGTTGACGTGGAAGAGCGGCAGCGGGGTCCACAGTGTCTCGTCCGGGCGGCGGCCGCCCATCTCCGAGACCTGGCGGCCCAGGTTGGCGCCCTGGTTGTGGCTGACCATGCAGCCCTTCGACGGGCCGGTGGTCCCGGCCGTGTAGATCAGCATGCTCAGGGCGCCGGGGTCCGGCAGCGGGCCCGCCGGGCGCGGGTCGGCGGCGTACAGCTCGGCCAGGTCCAGAGGGCCGCCGGGCGACACGAGGTGGCGGAGCTCGGGCAGTCCCGCCGCCACGGCACGCACCCGCTCGGCGTAGTCCGCCTCGGCGATCACGACCCGGGCCAGCGAGTCCGCGACCTGGTGGCGCAGGAACTCGCCCTTCAAGGCCGTGTTCAGCGGCACCAGGATCGCGTCGAGGGCATTGACCGCGAACAGGGTGACGACCGAGTCGAGCGAGTTGTCCAGCAGGGTCACCACTGTGTCCCCACGCCCGACGCCCAGCCCGGCGAGCCCGCCCGCCAGCCTGGCGACCCGGTCGTGGACCTGGGCGTAGGTCCAGCGGGCCCCGCCCACGTCGAGGAATGTCGTGTCCGGGCAGGACTCCACGGCGCGGCGAAGCGCGCCCACCGTGGTCTCCTGTGGCCCGGTCGACCACCCTGCCGTCGCCCCTGGGAACCCCGCTGCCGCCATGGCCACCTCCTGCGCCCGGCAGGTCGACCTCGGGGCGACCGCAGGGTATTTTGAATCGAACGATCTCAGAATAGGAGCCCGCGCGGAGCGGGTCAACGGACGGAGGCACCGATGCCGACGATCGCCGGGCTGGTCATCCACAACGCGCGGCGGGTCACTGGAGTGGACAGACCCTCCACCAGCTGGTGGGACGGGTGCTGGCC
>NZ_JACBXB010000257.1 GCF_013870575.1 Pseudonocardia pini | reverse complement strand
TGCCCGGTCTGCAGCGCAACCGCACCAACCACCGGCTTTGGCCTAGGGCACCCGGGTCGACGACCCCGGTCACCCGGAGCACGCCCTTGCGTCGCAGCCGTGCGTACCGGCGGGACACGGTCGGCTCGGACAGGCCGAGCACCGACGCCATCGCGGCGAACGGGACCCGGGGATCCACCTGGAGCGCACGGATGATCCGGAGATCCTCCGGGTCCAGCACGACGGAATCCTCCATCGACACCCCCTCTGTATCGATGATCGCACGGTCGCGGCCGGATCCACGGGCCCGGCGGCCCGCACGCGCCGACACTGGGCGGCAGACCCATGAAGGAGATGACGCGCATGTCCGCACCGTCCACCGGGGGTGGCACCGCCCCCACGATCCTGATCGTCGGCGCCTCGCGGGGCCTCGGCCGTGCGATGGCGGCCGACTTCCTCAAGCGGGGCTGGCACGTCGTCGGCACGGTCCGCGGCACGACCCGGACCGACCTGCACGACCTGGCCGACGAGTACCCCGGCGGGCTCGACGTCGAGCACGTGGACATCACCGAGCCGAGCCACATCGCGGCCCTGCGGGACCGGCTGTCCGACAGGGTGCTCGACATCCTCTTCGTCAACGCCGGGACCACGAACGACGCGGACACCCCGATCGGCGAGGTGTCCACGGAGGACTTCGTGACCGTCATGGTCACGAACGCCCTCAGCCCCCGCCGGGTGATCGAGGCCCTCCAGGACCTGGTGTCCCCCACCGGCCTGATCGGGGCCATGTCCTCCGGGCAGGGGAGCATCGCGAACAACACCAACGGCCTGCGCGAGGTCTACCGCAGCAGCAAGGCGGCCCTGAACCAGTTCGTGCGGAGCGTCGCGGCGCACCAGGCCGACACCGGGCGCGCGTTCGTGCTGATGGCGCCCGGCTGGGTCCGCACCGAGCTCGGTGGTCCCGAGGCACCCCTGACCATCGAGCAGAGCGTCCCCCGCCTCGTCGACGTCCTCGTGGCGAAGCGGGACCGGCCCGGCCTCGAGTACCTGGACTACCTCGGGCGCACGGTGCCGTGGTGAGCGGTGCCTCGGCGAGCGGCCAGGACGTCGAGGTCGCGCTCGGCGTAGAGGCGGTGCTGCCACTCCTCGTTGAGGACCGTGAGCAGGCACTCCGCGACCGGGTAGCGGTCGGGCGGGGGCCACGCGGGCCCGTCGACGGGCTCGGTCCGACCCTCCAGGGACTCCTCGGTCAGGCCCTCCAGCACCCGTCGGACGGTCGCCCTGCGCTCCGCGCGCAGCGCCAGCACCGCGTCCAGGTCGGGCCGGGCCGCGAGGTCCCACGGCACGGCCGGGTCCGGCGGCATCTCGTCGAACGGCAGGCTCAGCGGGTGCCACGGCGTCGGGTCGCCGAGCATCACGCGGCTCACCCAGACGTCGGTGGCGTAGAGCAGGTGCCGGAGGGTCTGCACGAACGACCACTCGCCGTCGACCCGCTCGTGCAGCAGGTCCGGCGGCAGCGCCCGCGCGCGCTCCACGGTCCCCGCCCACAGCGACTCCAGGACCTCCCACGCCTCGCGGAACCCGGCGGGGTCCGTGGGCCGCATCCGCGCGCGGTCGGGGTGGCGGCGGTCGAGCTCGGCCTCGACCAGCGGGCCGACGTCGACGCCGTTGATCCGCAGCCCCTCGACGGCACCGTCGATCTCGACCTCGCCGATCCACGCGCCGCGAACCCGGACCCTCCAGAAGCTCGCCCGGGTCACCTGGATCTCGCTGAACCGCGCGTCGGTCAGCGAGACATCCGTGACGCTCAGCTCCGAACGACTCCCACCCGACACCTCGGTCACGGCCCCAGCCTCGCACGCGACCGGCTGGCGGGCCCGAGTGGTCAGGCCCTCCGGAGCAGGTCGGCCGCGGTGTCGTGGGCCTTCGCGACCGCGGTGGCCAGGTCGCTGCCGCGGTGCTCGGCGGAGAGGATCTCCACGCCCCACGGCCCCGCGTACCCCGTGCGTCGGAGCGCGCGGACGAGGCCTTCGAGGTCGAACGTGCCCTCGCCGCAGTAGCGGCGCCGGTCCCGGGTGTCCTCGAACAGCGTCCCCACGGGCTCGTCGTCGAAGTCGTTCAGCTCGACCCCGAAGAGCCGGTCCAGCGGCACGGCGGCGATGTCGGCAGGCGGCGTGCCCGCCCGTCCGACGTGCCACGCGTCGACCAGCAGCCCGACGGCGGGATGCCCGGCCGCCTCCACCAGCGCGAGCCCCTGGTGCACGTCGGCGACGTTCGACCACGGCAGGAACTCCAGCGCGACCCGGGTCCCGTGCGCTTCCGCGGCGGGGCCGAGGGCGGCGAGCTCCGCGACCCAGCGCTCGCGCTCCCAGGCCGTGCCGGACACGTCGGGCGCGATCTTGACCAGGCGCGCGCCGAGGGCCTCGGCGGCCTCGAACAGCTCGTGGCGCACCCGGTCCGAGGCCTCGCGGGCGGGCCCGGTGGTCCACCAGTCCGCGAGGAGCTCGACCTCGCGGTGCTCCATGCCGTTGTCCGCCAGGATCCCCCGCAGGTCGGCGAGGCTGTGCTCGGTGAGCGCGGCGCGGAGGTCGGCGTGGGTCACGCCGAACCCGCGGAAGCCCGCCCGGGCCGCGACCTCGATCCGCGTGCGCAGCGGGACGGGGCTGCGCTCGTCGCCCCGCAGCGGCGCGGCGTCGCCCGCGGTGGTCCAGCAGGTGGCGACGAGCAGCTCCCCGGACATCCTCACCCCGTCCCGACGACGTCGTGTCGCGGCCGCGGCTCGAACCCGGCGGCCGCGTAGATCTCGTCGATCATCTCGGCGTTGCGCACCGCGTCGTCGACGTCGAGCGGGAAGGGCGCGCTCTCGCGCAGGTGCGCCCGCAGCGCCTCCAGCTGGTACAGGTAGGACGACCGCCTCCCGAGCTCCTCGGTGCGCGTCCCGCCGCCGGTGGTCACCAGGACCCGGTCGTCCTTGTGGGGCTGGACGTAGTCGGCGACCGTCACCTCCCCCCGCGAGCCGACGAGGGTCAGCCGCATGCACCAGTCGGCGGTCATGGAGCTCAGCGACCGGCCGGTCACGCCGTTCGGGAAGGCGAAGTCCGCGTCCATCCACTCGTCGACCCCGGATCGCCCACGCTCGCCGCCGCGCGCACCGACGAGCTCCGGTTCGCCGCCGCCGAACGGGGCGAGCATGCGGTGGGCGTGCAGGCCGTAGCAGCCCAGGTCCATCAGCGAGCCGCCCGCGAGCTCCAGCGACCACCGCGGGTCGTCGTCCGGCGGCGCGGGCATCGTGGTGAGCGCCTCCACCTCGCGCAGCTCGCCGACCTCCCCGGACGCCAGGATCTCGTGGGCGCGCAGCACCACCGGATGGAAGAGGTAGTGGAAACCCTCCACGACCGTGACCCCGGCGGCGAGCGCGGCCTCCCGGACCGCGCGGGCCTCGGCGGCGTTGGAGGCGAACGGCTTCTCGCTCAGCACGGTCTTGCCCGCCCGCGCCGCGGCGATGGTCCAGGGCCCGTGCAGGCTGTTGGCCAGCGGGTTGTAGACCAGCTCGACCTCCGGATCGGAGACGACCTCGGCGTAGTCCGCGAGGACACGCTCCACGCCGTGCTCGCGGGCGAACCGCTCCGCGCGGCCCCGGTCGCGGGCCGCCACGGCGACGAGCCGGTCACCCGTCGCCCGGGTCGGCTCGACGAGCGCGGGCGCGGCGATCCGGGCGGCGCCGAGCACCCCGATGCGGAGCGGTTCCATGGGCACTCCCTCGGACGTGGTGACGGGCCCCGGCATTCTCACCCGCCGGGAGCCTCGGCGGCGCGTCAGACGTCGTTGGCGAACGCCTCGACGTCGTCGATCCGGCCGGACACGATGATCACGTCCCCGTCCTCGGCGACCGTGTCCGCGGTGGCGTAGGTGAACTCCTGGCCCCGCTTCTTGATCCCGACGACGGTGATCCGGTCCTTCGTCCGCAGCCTGCTGTGCCCCAGCGGTCTCCCCACCAGGTGCGCCGGGGCCGAGGTCTTGGCCATCGCGAAGTCGTCCTCGAACCGGATGAAGTCGATCATCCGGCCGGTGACCAGGTGCGCGACCCGCTGCCCCATCTCCTGCTCGGGAAGCACGACGTGGTGCGCCCCGATCCGCTCCAGGATCCGGCCGTGCTGCCTGCTCGTGGCCTTCGCCCAGATGTGCGGGACCTCGAAGTCCACCAGCACCGACGTCGTGAGGATGCTCGCCTCGAGATCCGTGCCGATCCCGACGACGGCGCGGGCGGCGGTGTGCACGTCGAGCTGCCGCAGGGCGGCGGCGTCGGTGGTGTCGGCGACCGCGGCGTGGGTGAGCTCGTCGGCGTAGTGCTGCAGGATCCCGGCGTCGTTGTCGATCCCGAGCACGTCCGAGCCGCGCCGGACCAGCTCGCGGGCCAACGACACCCCGAACCGGCCCAGCCCCAGCACCACGACCCGACCCTCGGACTCGGGCCTGTCCCGTCTAGCCATCTCGGTCACCCAATGATCGTCCGCTCCTCGGGTAGCTCGTAGCGCCGCGTGTGCTGCCGCAGCGCGAGCGCGGTGGCCAGCGTGACCGGTCCCAGTCTGCCCAGGAACATCAGCACCAGGATCACCGCCTGTCCCGCGGCGGGCAGCTCGGCCGAGAGCCCGGTCGTCATCCCGACCGTGCCGAAGGCCGACACGACCTCGAACAGCACCAGGTCCAGCGGTGCCCGCGACATCGTCAGCACCACCACCGTGCCCGCCGCGACGGTCCCGACGGCGAGCAGGGCCACCGTCAGCGCCTCCCGTTGCAACGCCGACGACACCCGCCTGCCGCCGACGTGCACGGTCGGCTCGCCGCGCACCTCGGCCCAGATGACGTAGGCCAGCAACGCGAACGTCGTCACCTTGATGCCCCCGGACGTGCCCGCGCTCCCGCCCCCGACGAACATCAGCAGGTCGTTGAGGAACAGGGTGACCGGCTCCATCGCCACGACGTCGATGCTGTTGAACCCGGCACTGCGCGGCATCGCCCCCTGGAAGAACCCGACCAGGAGCTTGCCCCCCACCCCGAGCCCGCCGACGGTGCCCGCGTTCGACCACTCGAGGACGAGGAACCCCACGAACCCGACGACGCCGAGCGCCAGGTAGGTGCTCACGGTCAGCCGCGTGTGCAGGGTCCAGCGCCCGTGCGGGGACCGGACGCGGCGGGCGATCTCGAGCAGCACCGGGAACCCGATGCCCCCGACGACGACCGCCACCACGATGGGCACACAGATCCACGGGTCGGTCGCGAAGGAGACCACGCTGTCGGCGTAGAGCGCGAAACCCGCGTTGTTGAAGGCCATCACCGCGTGGAAGATCCCGAGGTACGCCGCCCGCCCCGGGGACTCGCCGTACTCGGTGGCGAACCGCACGGCCATCGGCGCGGCGACCACCAGCTCGGTGCCGAGGCTGAGCAGCAGGATCCCGCCGAGCACCCGGCGGACCTCGCCGAGCCCGAACACCCGCGTCTCGGTCTGCGCGGTGAGCTGCAGGCGCAGGCCCAGCCGCCGGGAGATCAGCAGCCCGAGCAGCGTGGCGCTCGTCATGATCCCGACCCCGCCCGCCTGGACCAGGGCGAGGATCGCCACCTCGCCGAACGACGACCAGTAGGTGGCGGTGTCGACCACGCCGAGCCCGGTCACGCTCACCGCGGACACCGCGGTGAACAGCGCCGTCATCAGCGGCGGCCGGGCCCCGGACTCGGTGGCCACCGGCAGCGACAGCAGCACCGTCCCCGCCGCGGCCGCCACCACGAACGCCCCGACGATCGCCGACGCGGGCCGGTGCCGCACGACCCGCCCCGGCCGCTCCAGCCGCCCGGGCGCGGTCATCGACGCCACCCCCGGGACATACCGGACACCCTAGTGAGCGCCCCCGCCCCCGAGGCCTCAGGGCGCGGAGCCGACGATCACGGCGATCTTCAGGGCGAGCGTGAGCGGCATCCACACGACCCAGGGCAGCAGCCACCGCGCCGCCGACCGCGAGGAGCGCGAGAACACCCAGAGCGTGGTGAGGGAGAGCAGCACACCGGTGGCGTCGATGACGGCGGTGGTGCGGAGGCTGTCGGTGAGCCAGAAGCTGTGCGACTGCAGGAAGCCGGCGAGCAGGACGGCGAACGGGACCGCCACGTCGGCGGGCCGCAGCGTCCACAGTCGCCACGCAGCGAGTCCCATCGCCGGGTAGATCACCGTCCAGACCGCGGTGAAGAGCCACCCCGGGACCGTTACGACGTCCAGCCCGATGTCGCGCACGATGTCCGGGTTCAGCGCGAAGGCGAGAGCGCCGGGCACCATCCCGACCAGCAGCGTTGCGACGGCGACCAGCGCCGCCTGCGCCCGGGGCGCGGTGCCGACGCTCACGTCCGGGCCCGTGCGAGCTTGACCAGGAGGGCGTGGAAGGTCTCCCGCTCGGCGGGGGTGAGGGCCGCGAAGACCTCGTCCGACACCCGCCCGCTGACCGCCTCGGCCTCCCGGACGCGCTCCTCGCCCGCGGGCAGCAGGTGCACCTCGACGGCCCGCCGGTCGGTCGGGTGCGGCCTGCGCTCGGCCAGTCCGCGGGCGGCCAGGTCGTTGACCAGCGGGACCATCACGGGCTTGAAGACGCCGATCCGCTCGCTGAGCCTCGCCTGTTTCGCCGGCCCCTCCCGCAGCAGCGTGAGGACCCCGAGCTGCTGCGGCGTCAGCCCGATCTCGGCCAGCGCGCGGGTGTAGTGCTCGTCGGCGGTGGCGGCCACCCACGACAGCAGGAACCCGCTCCAGCGACCCAGTGACTCCGGGACCTCGTCCATCCGCTCCCCTATCGTTACTCGTCATAACGTTATCAGCAGTAACGAGTTCGGGCGAGCGGGCCCACGACGGGCTAGCGTCGGGTCATGACCGAGGCGAGCGACGTGTGGCCCGAGCCCGTCGAGGGCGCACCGCTCACCACCCGGGCGGGTGCCGAGCTCGCG
>NZ_JACBXB010000256.1 GCF_013870575.1 Pseudonocardia pini | reverse complement strand
AGGTCCGGTCCCAGATCTCGATGTGCATCCGGATCCGCCGCCGCAGCTGGGTCACGCGGTGCTGCAGCGTCCGGACCATCTCGTGGAGGACGGGGTTGCCGCACCCACGGAACAGGACGTCGTAGGCCTTCGACTTGGCCTCCAACAGGTTCGCGGCGTCCGCACCGCGCTCGGCCGCGGCGGCGAGGGTGTCGACCGCGGCCCGGAGAGCGGCCCGGTCCTCGTCGGTCGCGACCTCGGCGAACAGCCGGGCGGCGAGGCCTTCGAGGGACGCCCGCACCTGGTAGACCTGGCGGGCGACCTCGGGCGAGACGACCGTGACGAACGTGCCTCGGCCGTTGCGGGACTCGACCAGGCCCTCGGCCTCGAGCCGGCGCAGCGCCTCGCGCACCGAGGGGCGGCTCGCCGAGGTCATCTCGCACAGCTCACGCTCGACGAGGAGCTGTCCGGGCACGAGGCGCTGTTCCACGATGGCCCGACGGAGCAGGGTGGCGACCTGCTCGCGGATCGGCGGGTGCCGCGTGACCTGCATGCTCGTCATGCCGACCAGCATAGGCGGGGGATGGTAGCTGCTGTCTGCGACACAATTTGTCAGACAGCAGCTAGCTGCTCTCAGCTCGTACAGCTACGCTGCGCGGGACCGAGGAAAGGACAGTCCGCCGTGACCCTTGTCAACGACCTCACGGACCAGCCGTCCGACGGCCGCGCCGCGCTCGACGCAGGCGACGCGGTGCGCCGTGCGGTGCTCGGGGACGAGCACGTCGAACGCTCGCGGGCGAAGGCGACCCCCTTCAGCAGGCCCCTACAGGACCTCGTCACCGAGTACTGCTGGGGCACGATCTGGACCCGTCCGGGCCTCGAGCGACCGACCCGCAGCCTGCTCAACATCGCCATGCTGACGGCGTTGGGCAAGCCGGACGAGCTGCGCCTGCACGTCCGCGGGGCGCTGAACAACGGGTGCACCGTCGAGCAGATCCAGGAGGTGCTGCTCCAGGCCGCCGTGTACTGCGGTGTCCCGGCCGCCCTGGAGGCGTCGCGGGCGGCCCAGGAGGTCGTCGCGGAGTACGGCGATGACTGACCAGGCCACGGTCGCCGTCGTCGGGCTCGGACAGATGGGCGCCCCGATGGCCCGTCGACTGGTCGGCGCCGGGCGGACCGTGCTGGGCGTCGACACCGACCCGGCCGTGGTGGCCGCCGCCGCCGCGGACTGCGTGAAACCGGCGGCCTCGGTCGCGGAGGCCGCGCGCAGCAGCGACACGATGATCCTCATGTTGCCGCACAGCGGCATCGTGGACGCCGTCGCCGCGGAGATCGCGGCCGTCACGGGCGAGGGGCGGTGTCGCCGCATCGTCGACATGAGCTCGTCGGAGCCGAGTCGGACCCGGCAGCTCGCCGCGCGTCTGGTGCGCTCGGGCGTCGAGCTCGTCGACGCCCCGGTCTCGGGCGGGGTCGGGGCGGCGGTCGCCGGCACCCTGACGGTGATGGTGGGCGGCTCGGCCGAGCAGTTCGCGGTGGTCGAGCGCCTGCTCGACCCCGTCGGCAGCTCGATCGTCCACGTCGGCGCGGTCGGTTCCGGCCATGCGCTCAAGGCGTTGAACAACCTGATGTCCGCCTGCAGCATGGTGATCACCGCGGAGGCGATGACGGTGGCCGCCCGCTTCGGCATCGACCCGGAGACGGCGTTGGCCGTGGTCAACTCGGCCAGCGGGCGCAGCGGCTCGACCGAGGCGAAGTTCCCGAGGTTCGTGCTGCCGCGCCGGTTCGACTCCGGCTTCACGGCCGCGCTGATGGACAAGGACGTCGGCATCGCGACCCGGCTCGCGGCCGACGTGGGGGTTCGGACCACGCTGGCCGACGCCGTCGGTGCCCGGTGGCACGAGCTGGTCGGACAGCTCCCCGCCGGTGCCGACCACACCGAGATCATCCGCCCGCTGGAGGCCGAGTACGGGGTCGAGATCCGTCCCGGCACGCAGGCTCCGTCCTCCTCGCCGTCGGACTGACCACATGACGGCGCGGACGGAGGTGCTCGCGGTGCGGTTCGGCCGCCACCGGATGCGCCGCAGCGCCTACTTCCTGCACTACGAGGGCTACGGGGAGCCGGACGACGACATCGACCTGGACTACTCGCTGTGGGTCGTCCGCGGGCCGTCGGGCACCGTCGTCGTCGACACCGGGTTCGCGCCCGAGGTCGGCGCGCGCCGGGGCCGCGAGGTGCTCGCCGACCCGGTCGAGGCGCTGGCCGCCGCCGGGATCGACGCCTCCTCGGTCGGCACGGTGGTGGTGACCCACGCGCACTACGACCACATCGGCAACCTGGACCGGTTCCCGTCGGCGGAGATCGTGATGGCCCGGCGCGAGTACGAGTTCTGGCAGGGCCCGTTCGCCTCCCGACCCCACTTCGCCCAGCCCACCGAGGCCACGGAGATCGGTCGGCTGGCCACGCTGCGCGCCGAGGGCAGGGTGACCCTGTTCGACGGCGGCCACCGGATCGGACCGGGCGTCGAGCTCGTCGAGCTGGGCGGCCACACGCCGGGACAGCTCGTGGTCGTGGTCGAGGGCGAGGATGCGGGGGCGGTGCTCGCCTCCGACGCGATCCACTCCTACGAGGAGTACGAGCGCGACCGCCCCTTCGGGATCGTCGGCGACGTCGCGGCGATGTACGCGGCCTTCGACCGCATCCGCGAGATCGAGCAGCGCCCCGGCACCCAGGTCGTGCCGGGCCACGACCCGGCGGTCCTGGAACGGTTCGAGGTCCTCCCGGACGCGGCGGGCGCTGCGGTCCGACGGGTGCTCTGAGCACCGGCTCACCACTGCACCGGCAGGCTGGTCAGGCCGTTGATGAAGTTCGACGTCAGGCGGCGGGGCTCACCTGCGGGGTGCAGCGGCGGCAGGGCGAGCAGGGCGGTGTGGAACTCCCGCAGCTGGAGGCGGGCGAAGGCGGCACCGAGGCAGAGGTGCGGACCCTGGCCGAAGGCGAGGTGGTCGTTGTCCGCCCGGCCCAGGTCCAGGCGGAAGGGGTCGGTGAAGCGGCGTTCGTCGTAGTGCGCGGACACGTGGTAGACGACGACCTTGTCGCCCGCCGCGATCCGTCGCCCGCCCAGCTCCAGGTCCCGGGCGGCGGTCCGGCGGAAGGTCAGCACCGGTGGGTGCCAGCGCAGCAGCTCCTCGAGCGCGGAGGGCAGCAGGGCGGGATCGGCGCGCAGCCGGGCGTGCTCCGCGGGATGGTCGAGCAGGGCGTGCACGCCGCCGGGCAGCGCGCTGCGGACCGTGTCGTTGCCGGCGACGACCAGCAGGAAGAAGAACATCTGCAGTTCGGGGCCGCTCAGGTCGCCGTCGTGCACGAGCGCGCTCATGACGTCGTCGGCCGGCTCGCGGCGCTTCACCGCGGCGAGCCGGTCGGCGTAGCCGAACATGTCGGCGAGCTGGGCGGGGGAGCGGGGGTTCACCGGGCGGCCCTCGGCGTCGGTGACGACGGTGCCGTGCTCCGGGTCCTGGTAGCCGATCACCCGGTTCGTCCAGGCCAGCAGTGGGGCGCGGTCCTCGGCGGGCACACCGAGGAGGTCGGCGAGGTTCTGCAGCGGGAAGTCGTCCGTGACGGCGGTGAGGTCGCCGCCGCCCTCGCGTCGCAGGTCCGCCAGCAGCCGCTCCGCCCGGGCCCGGACGGTCGCGGCGAACGTCTCCAGCCGGCGTCGGCTGAACGCCCCGGTGACCAGCCCGCGCAGCCGCATGTGGTCCGGCGGGTCCATGTTGAGGATCATCCGGCGGAGGAACGGCAGGTCCGCGGGGTCGGGATCGCGGATCTGGGTGGCGCCGAGCGAGGACGAGAAGTCCGCGGGCCGCCGGAGCACCTCCCGGACGTCGGCGTACCGGGTGACCGCCCAGAAGCCGGTGCCCGCGGGCCAGATCCCGACCTCGTGCTCGGGCTGCCACGAGACCGGGTCCTCGTCGCGGAGCCGCCGCAGGGCCTCGTGCGGCACCCCGGCGGCGAAGACCCGCGGGTCGAAGACGTCGGGTGCCACCTCGTCGTGCACGCGGACGAGCCTAGGCGAGGAAGTTCCCCGGGGGAGCCTGCTGCCTGCCCGCGTGTGGTCGAGCAGCGGGATCGCGGACGCGAGACGCCCTGTACGCCGGACGGGCCACGTCTGGCGTCGTCGGGACCGGGGTGAGAGCATCCGACCCACGGACCGGTTGAGTTCCCAGCCTTCCCACGATGTGTCACCGGAAGTGGTGAGGGGACGACGTGAGCGCACGAGCTGCGCAGGTCTGCCGGGGATCGGTCGGGCCGTGACGACTGACGTCGCCGAGGCGGGCGACCCGACGAGCCTCGCCGCGGTCGTGACGGGCGGTGTGGTGCCGCAGCGCGTCGACGCCCTGCTGGCCGAGGTCGTGGACCAGGCGCGCGGCCTGTTGGCGGCGGACACCGCCGCGGTCCTCCTCGTCGACGCGTCCGCCCAGACACTCGTCGCGGCCGCCGCCCGAGGGATCGCCGGGGAGGTGCAGCAGGGGGTGAAGATCCCGGTCGGCAAGGGCTTCGCCGGGCGGGTGGCCGCCGAGCGGCGGCCGGTCTCGGTGGACCGGGTCGACCCGGAGACGGTGCTGAACCCGCTGCTGTGGCAGGCGGGCATCCAGTCCCTGCTCGGGGCGCCCCTGATGGTCGACGGCGAGCTCGTCGGCGTGCTGCACGTCGGGAGCCTGGCTCCCCGCCGCTTCAGCGCGGAGGACGAGGAGTACCTGAAGCTGATGGCGGACCGGGCTGCGCTCGCCATCCACGCCGAGCTCATGAAGGCCGAACGGGAGACCGCGGCGATGCTGCAGCGGTCGTTCCTGCCCGAGCGCCCCGTCACGCCCGTCGGGTTCGAGCTGGCCTCGCGGTACGTCGCGGGTGACCGGCGCGGCATCGTGGGCGGCGACTGGCACGACACGGTCCTGCTGCCCTCCGGAGCCCTGCTGACCGTGGTCGGCGACGTGATGGGCCGGGGCCTGGGCGCGGCGCAGACCATGATCCAGGTCCGCACGGCACTGCGCGCCCACGCCCTGGAGACCGACGACCCCGCGCAGCTGCTGACCCGGCTGGACCGGCACATGCAGATGTTCCACCCCGGGGAGCTGGCCACCGTGTGGTGCGGCGTGCTCGACCCCGGGTCCGGCCGGTTCCGGATGTCCTCGGCCGGGCACCCTCCGCCCGCCGTGGCCCGCCGGAGCGGGGGCCCCCGGCTCGCGGACGTCCCGCCCGGCGTCCCGGTGGGGGTGGTCTGGCCGGAGCACGAGCGTCGGACGTCGACGCTGACGCTCGGCCCGGGGGACGTGCTCTGCGCCTACACCGACGGGCTGGTCGAGCGGCGCGGGTACTCCCCGGACGACGGGCTCGAGCGTCTGCTCGACGTGCTCGTCGCCCCCGTCGACTCCGCCGACGGGCTCGGGGCGCGCATCATGGCCGGCATGGTCGGCGACCGGCCCGCGGAGGACGACATCGCCCTCCTGGTGGTCCGCCGCTGCACCGAGCCTGCGACCTGAGCGCGGGCCGGCAGCGCGGGCACCATCACGGCTCCCGGCCGTGGGGGGTCGCCGCGGCGGGGCGGAAGGCGACGGGTGTGCCACAGTGCAGGCAGGGGCGGCCTGCACGGACGGACGGATGGCGAGGGAGGCCGGAATGCGGCGTGCGGACTGGTTCCTGACCGGCGTCGAACGCGGCAACCCCGCCTGGGTGCTGCCCGACTGGTGCACCGGCAACGCGGTCGCACCGCTCGTCGACGGGGCCTCCTACTTCGCGCGGCTGGTCGAGGAGGTCTCGACCCTCGACCAGGGTGACCATCTCTACTTCACCGACTGGCGGGGCGACGCGGACCAGCGCCTGACCGACGACGGTCCCACCGTCGGCGAGCTGTTCGCGGCCGCGGCGGGCCGCGGGGTCGTCGTCAAGGGACTGATGTGGCGGTCCCACACCGACAAGATCACCTACAGCGAGGAGGAGAACCGGCGGCTGGGTGACCAGGTGCGCGAGGCGGGCGGCGAGGTCCTGCTCGACCAGCGCATCCGGCGCGCCGGCTCGCACCACCAGAAGCTGGTCGTGCTGCGGCGGCCCGAGGATCCGGCGCGGGACGTGGCGTTCGTGGGCGGGATCGACCTCTGCCATTCGCGTCGGGACGACGCCGGGCACCGCGGTGACCCGCAGGGCCTGCCGATGAACGCGGCGTACGGCGACCACCCGCCCTGGCACGACGTCCAGCTCGAGGTGCGCGGACCGGCGGTCGGCCTGCTCGACGCCGTGTTCCGCGAACGCTGGGAGGATCCGCACTCGCTGGACACGCACAACCCGATCGCGCGGGTGCGCGACGCCGTCCGGGAAGCGGACCTGGTGGCGGACCCGCTGCCGGAACGGCCTGCCGATCCGGCCCCCGCCGGGACCAGCGCCGTTCAGGTGCTGCGGACCTACCCGGCGATCCGACCCGGCTACCCCTTCGCGCCCCGCGGCGAACGCTCGGTCGCCCGTGGCTACGGGAAGGTGCTGCGCCGGGCCCGCCGCCTGCTGTACCTGCAGGACCAGTACATGTGGTCGCCCCACATCGCTCGACTGATCGCCGAGGCGCTGGAACGCAGCCCGGAGCTGCACGTGATGGTGGTGGTGCCGCGCCACCCCGACGTCGACGGCCGACTCGCGCTGCCGCCCAACCAGGTCGGCCGGCTCCAGGCGTTGCAGGTGTGCCGCCGCGCCGCCGCGGACCGCCTGCACGTGTTCGACCTGGAGAACCGGGCCGGGACGCCGGTCTACGTGCACGCCAAGGTCGCGGTGGTCGACGACGTGTGGGCCGCGGTCGGCAGCGCCAACCTCAACCGGCGCTCGTGGAGCCACGACAGCGAGCTGACCGCCGCCGTGCTCGACGACGACCGGGACCCCCGCGCCCCCGAGGACCCCGCGGGACTCGGCGACGGCGCCCGCACGTTCGCGCGGGAGCTGCGCCTGTCGCTCCTCCGAG
>NZ_JACBXB010000255.1 GCF_013870575.1 Pseudonocardia pini | reverse complement strand
GGCGACCTGGTCGTTGCGGGAGCGGCCCGCACGGAGCTTGCCGCCCAGCTCCGGCCCGGCCCGCTCGATGAGCCCGCGCTCCAGCGCGGAGTGCACGTCCTCGTCCCCCGGCGCGGGCAGGAAGCTCTCGGCGAGCACGTCCGCCTCCAGCTTCGTGAGCGCCGCGAGCATCCCGTCGAGATCGGCCGCGCTGAGCAGCCCGGCCCGGTGCAGCACGCGCGCGTGCGCCTTCGAGCCGCGGATGTCGTACGGCGCGAGCCGCCAGTCGAACTGGGTGGACTTGGACAGCGCGGCCAACGCGTCCGCCGGGCCGCCGCTGAACCGGCCACCCCACAGAGCTCCGGTCGACTCGGGCATCAGTCGGTGCCCGCTTCGAGCGCGGCGGCGTCGAGGGACTGCTCCGAGTCGCGCTCGCCGTCCGCCGCCGCGATCCGGTCGAACCCGCCGGAGGGCAGCTCGCCGAACAGCGTGCCGTGCTCGACGAGCACGGTGCCCTGGTCGTGCGGCTGGCCCGCATAGGACTCCAGCTTGGCGCGCGAGTCCGCGATGTCGAGGTTGCGCATGGTGAGCTGGCCGATCCGGTCCGTGGGCCCGAACGCGGCGTTCTCCACGCGCTCCATCGAGAGCCGGTCCGGGTGGTAGGAGAAGCCGCTGCCCTGCGTGTCGAGGATCGTGTAGTCGTCCCCGCGGCGCAGCCGGAGCGTGACGGTGCCGGTGACCAGCGAGGCGATCCAGCGCTGGATCGACTCGCGCACCATCAGCGCCTGCGGGTCCAGCCAGCGGCCCTCGTAGAGCAGCCTGCCCAGCTTGCGGCCCTCGTTGTGGTAGTTGGCGACGGTGTCCTCGTTGTGGATCGCGTTGACCAGCCGCTCGTAGGCGGCGAAGAGCAGCGCCATCCCGGGCGCCTCGTAGATGCCGCGCGACTTCGCCTCGATGATGCGGTTCTCGATCTGGTCCGACATGCCCAGGCCGTGGCGTCCGCCGATGGCGTTGGCCTCCAGCACGAGGGCGACCTGCGAGTCGAACCGACGACCGTTGATCGCCACGGGCACCCCGGCCTCGAAGCTGACCGCGACGTCCTCGGACTCGATCCGGGTCGCCGGGTCCCAGTACTTCACGCCCATGATCGGCTCGATGGTCTCCAGCGAGACGTCGAGGTGCTCGAGGGTCTTGGCCTCGTGGGTGGCGCCCCAGATGTTGGCGTCGGTGGAGTAGGCCTTCTCGGCGGAGTCCCGGTAGGGCAGCCCGTGGGCGGTGAGCCACCTCGACATCTCGTCCCGCCCACCCAGCTCGGAGACGAAGTCCGCGTCGAGCCAGGGCTTGTAGATGCGGAGCTCGGGGTTGGCCAGCAGGCCGTAGCGGTAGAACCGCTCGATGTCGTTGCCCTTGAAGGTCGACCCGTCGCCCCAGATGTTCACGTCGTCCGCCTGCATGGCCCGGACCAGCAGCGTCCCGGTGACGGCGCGGCCCAGCGGCGTGGTGTTGAAGTAGGTGCGCCCGCCGGACCGGATGTGGAAGGCCCCGCACGCCAGCGCCGCCAGGCCCTCCTCGACCAGCTGCGGCTTGATGTCCACCGCGCGGGCGATCTCCGCCCCGTACTGCCGCGCGCGGTCCGGGACGCCGGAGATGTCCGCCTCGTCGTACTGGCCGAGGTCGGCGGTATAGGTGCACGGGATCCCGCCCTTGTCGCGCATCCACGCGACCGCCACGGAGGTGTCGAGGCCCCCGGAGAAGGCGATGCCGATGCGCTCGCCCTTGGGGAGGGAGGTCAGGACCTTGCTCACGGGTTCGGTGCTCCTTGGTCGGTGCTGTGCAGATGCTGTAGCAGGTGGGCGAGCCCGGCTCCGGTCAACGGCTCGCGGGCGACCACGACGACCGTGTCGTCCCCCGCGATCGTCCCGACGACCGCGTGCAGGGCGGCCCGGTCCAGCGCACTCGCAAGGTAGTGGGCGGCGCCCGGCGGGGTGCGCAGGACCGCCAGGTTGCCGCTCGAGTCCGCGGAGACGAGCAGGTCGGACAACAGCCGCTCCAGGCGGCTGGTGCCACCCTCCACGCCGCGGACGGGGCTGCCGTCCTCCGGGATGACGTAGACCGGCTGGCCCCCGTCGGCACCCCGGATCTTGACCGCTCCGAGCTCGTCGAGGTCGCGCGAGAGGGTGGCCTGCGTGGCCGCGATCCCCTCGGCGTCGAGCAGGGCCTGCAGCTCGCTCTGGCTGCGCACCGCGCGCAGGGCGATGATCTCGATGATCCGCGCCTGGCGGGCCACCCGGGTCGCCGCCGTCACGACCCCACCGCCCTCACGCTCGCTGGGGGTCGAGGAGCCACGCCAGCAGCGCCTTCTGGGCGTGCAGCCGGTTCTCCGCCTCGTCCCAGACCGCGCTCGCGGGCCCGTCGAGCACCTCGTCGGTGATCTCGTCCCCTCGGTGTGCGGGCAGGCAGTGCAGGACGATCGCGCCGGTGTTCGCCCTGCTCAGCAGCCCGGCGTTGACCTGGTACGGGCGGAACGGGGCGGCGCGGTCCAGCCCGTCCGACTCCTGGCCCATGGAGACCCAGGTGTCCGTGACGAGCACGTCCGCCCCCTCGGCTGCCGCCTGCGGGTCCGCCACGACCTCGGCCGACCCACCGGTCTCGGTGCCGTGGGACTTGGCGTCCCGCAGCACGTCCGGGTCCGGCTGGAAGCCCTCCGGGGCACTGATCCGCACGTGCATCCCGGCGAGCGCGCCACCGAGGAGCAGCGAGTGCGCCATGTTGTTCGCGCCGTCGCCGAGGTAGGTCAGGGTGAGGCCCGCGGTGCGCCCGAAGCGTTCGCGGACGGTCTGCAGGTCGGCGAGGACCTGACAGGGGTGGAACTCGTCGGTGAGCGCGTTGACGACGGGGACGCTCGCCACCGAGGCCATCTCGGCGATGCGGGACTGGCCCGTGGTCCGCCACACGATGCCGTCGACGAAGCGGGACAGCACGCGGGCGGTGTCCGCGACGGTCTCGCCGCGGCCGAGCTGGCTGGTCGCGGCGTCGAGGATCACGGCCTGCCCGCCGAGCTGGGCGATGCCCACCTCGAACGAGATCCGGGTGCGGGTGGAGGCCTTGTCGAACAGCACGGCGACCGGGCGCGGGCCCATGAGCGGCAGCGCGGCGAAGCGGTCCGCCTTGAGCTCGGCGGCCAGCGCGAGGACCTCGGCCTGCTCGGCCGGGCTCAGGTCGTCGTCCCGGAGGAAGTGACGCACCATCGCTAGACGCCCCCCAGGATGTCCGGCAGGTCCTTCAGGAAGCCGAGGGCCTGCTCCTCGGTGAGGACCAGCGGCGGGGCCAGCCGCACCCGGTCCGGCACCGCGTTGTTGACCAGGTAGCCCCGGTCCCGCGCGGCCGCGGCGACCGCGGCGGACTTCGGCTCCGCCAGCCCGATCCCGATGTGCAGGCCCGCCCCGGACACGTCCGTGACCAGCGGCATCCCCTCGATGCCCGCCCGGATCTCCTTGCCGAGGCTCGTGACGTGCTCGAGCAGGTTGTCGTTCGCGATCGTGGCCAGCACGGCGAGGGCCGCGGCGCAGCTGACCGGGTTGCCGCCGAAGGTGGTGCCGTGCTGGCCGGGCTCGAGCAGGCCCGCGGCCTCCCCGATCCCGATGCACGCGCCGATCGGCAGGCCGCCGCCGAGCCCCTTGGCCAGGGTCACGACGTCGGGCACGATCCCGGCGGTCTGGTGCGCGAACCAGGCGCCGGTGCGGCCGATACCGGTCTGCACCTCGTCCAGCACGAGCAGCGCACCCTTGGCGGAGGTGATCTCCCGGGCCGCGGCGAGGTAGCCGTCCGGCGGCACGATCACCCCGGCCTCACCCAGGATCGGCTCGAGGAACACCGCCGCCGTGTTCTCGTCCACCGCGGCCTCCAGCGCCGCGACGTCCCCGAACGGGATGTGCTCGACGCCCGGGGGCATCGGCTCGAACGGCGTGCGCTTGGCGGGCTGGCCGGTCAGCGCGAGCGCGCCCATCGTGCGGCCGTGGAAGGCCTGCTCGCAGGCGACGATCGTCGGCCTGCCGGTCCGCCGCGCGATCTTGAACGCGGTCTCGTTGGCCTCGGCGCCGGAGTTGCAGAACAGCACCCGCGCGCTCTCCTGGCCGAGCAGCGCGATGAGCTTCTCGGCGAGCTGCAGGGGCGGCTCGGTGATGGAGAGGTTCGAGGTGTGGCCCAGCGTGGAGATCTGGTGCGTGACGGCCTCGACGATCGCCGGATGTGCGTGGCCCAGGGAGTTCACCGCGATCCCGCCGAGGAGATCGAGGTACTCGCGCCCGTCGGCGTCCCACACCACGGCGCCCTGCCCCCGCACGAGCGTGAGCGGCGGGGTGCCGTAGTTGTTCATGAGCGCGTGCTGCCACCGCTCGGCGTGGGTACTCATGAGGGGACCACCATCGTTCCGACTCCTTCGCTCGTGAAGACCTCGAGCAGCACCGAGTGCGGCACCCGCCCGTCGATCACGTGCGCCTGCGGGACCCCGCCGGTGACCGCCCGCAGGCAGGCCTCCATCTTCGGCGCCATCCCGCTCTCGAGCGTGGGGAGCATCGGCTCCAGCTCGGCGGCGGTGAGGGCCGAGATGATCGACTCGGGGTCCGGGTAGTTCGCGTACAGGCCCTCGACGTCCGTGAGCACCACGAGCTTCGCGGCGCCCAGCGCGGCCGCCAGCGCGGCGGCCGCGCTGTCGGCGTTGATGTTGTGGACCTGGCCCGCGGCATCGGGTGCGACACCTGCCACCACCGGGATCCGGCCCGCCGCCACGATGTCCAGGACCGCGGCCGGGTTGACCTCCACGACGTCCCCGACCAGGCCGATGTCGACCTCCTCACCGCCGACGAGCGCGGTGCGCTTCTCGGCGCGGAAGAGCCCGGCGTCCTCCCCGGAGAGGCCCACGGCATACGGCCCGTGCTGGTTGACCAGGCCGACCAGCTCCCGGCCGACCTGCCCGACCAGCACCATCCGGACGACGTCGATCGTCTCGGGGGTGGTCACCCGCAGGCCGCCGCGGAACTCGCCGGGCAGGCCCAGCCGCTTCAGCATGGCGCTGATCTGCGGCCCGCCGCCGTGCACGACGACGGGGTGGATGCCCGCGAGCCGCAGGAACATCATGTCCTGGGCGAAGGCCTGCTTCAGCTCGTCGTCGATCATGGCGTTGCCGCCGTACTTGACCACGACGATCTTGCCGTGGAAGCGCTGCAGGTACGGCAGGGCCTCGGCGAGGACGCCCGCCTTCTCCCCCGCGCGCTGGTGTCTAAGAGGAGTAGGCACTGTTCTCCTCCACGTAGGCGTGCGACAGGTCGGTGGTGAGGATCTCCGCCGCGCCGCCGCCGAGCCCCAGCGCGACCTCCACGAGGATGTCCTCGCCGGAGAGGTCCGCGAGCGAGCGGTCCCCGGCGGCGACCCCGCCCGCGCAGAGCAGGACCCCGTTGATCGTGACGTCCAGGTGGTCGGGGTTCAGCTCGGCCTCCGCGTAGCCCGCGGCCGCCGCGACCCGGCCCCAGTTCGGGTCCGACCCGAAGAGAGCGGTCTTGACCAGCGAGTCCCGGGCGACGGTGCGGGCGACGGTCACCGCGTCGTCCTCCGAGGCCGCGCCGGTGACCCGCACCGTGACCCGCTTGGTGACGCCCTCGGCGTCCGCCTGCATCTGGCGGGCCAGGTCCTTGGCCACCTCGGTGAGGGCGACGGTCAGCTCGGCCTCCGTGGGCGTGACGCCCGAGGCCCCGGACGCCAACACGACCACGGTGTCGTTGGTGGACATCGAGCCGTCCACGTCCAACCGGTCGAAGGAGACCCGGACGGCGGCGTGCAGCGCCTTGTCGAGGGTCTCGGCGTCCGCGACCGCATCCGTGGTGAGCACGGACAGCATGGTGGCCATGGAGGGCGCGATCATCCCGGCGCCCTTGGTGATCCCACCGACCGACCACCCCTCGCGGACCGCGAGGGACTGCTTGGCCACCGTGTCCGTGGTCATGATCGCCGTGGCGGCGGCCAGGCCCGCCTCCGGCGTGGACTCCAGCGACCCGGCGGCCTTCTCGACACCCGCC
The DNA here is from genome assembly GCF_013870575.1 of Pseudonocardia pini. Classification (GTDB taxonomy): domain Bacteria; phylum Actinomycetota; class Actinomycetes; order Mycobacteriales; family Pseudonocardiaceae; genus Pseudonocardia; species Pseudonocardia pini. The sequence continues at coordinate 941 of NZ_JACBXB010000255.1, read as the reverse complement.
AGCAGCACGTCCCGCGGGAGCTGCGCACCGATCAGCCCGGTGGAGCACAGCGCGACGTCGATCGGGCCGATCCCGAGCACCTCCGCGGCCTTCTCGGCGGTGGCGTGCGCGGTCTGGAAACCCTCGGGCCCGGTGCAGGCGTTCGCCCCGCCGGAGTTGAGGACGACCGCCCGGAGCGACCCGGTGGTCATGACCTGCTGGGTCCAGAGGACCGGCGCGGCCTTCACCTTGTTGCGGGTGAACACGGCCGCCGCGACGTCCGACGGCCCGTCGTTCACGACGAGTGCGAGGTCCGGCTTGCCGCTGACCTTGAGTCCCGCGGTGATGCCGGTGGCTCGGAAGCCCCGTGGATGGGTGACGCTCACGGCGCGACCCCCGTGGTGGGCAGGCCGGTGGTCTCGGGGAGGCCCAGGGCGAGGTTCATGCACTGGATGGCGCCGCCCGCGGTGCCCTTGGCCAGGTTGTCGATGGCCGCGATGACCACGAGCCGCCGCGCGTCCGCATCCACCGCGACCTGCAGGTGGACGGTGTTCGACCCCAGCGTGGCCTTGGTGGTGGGCCACTGGCCCTCGGGCAGCAGGTGCACGAAGGGCTCGGCCGCGTAGGCCTTGTCGTAGACCTCCCGCGCATCGGCCCCGTCCCCGGTCAGGGGCGCGGTGCAGGTGGCGAGGATGCCCCGGGGCAGGGGCGCGAGGACGGGGGTGAAGCTCACGCTGACCGGCTCACCGGACACCCCCGACAGGTTCTGCGCGATCTCCGGCGTGTGCCGGTGGGTTCCCCCCACCCCGTACGCGGACAGCGAGCCCATGACCTCGGCTCCGAGCAGGTGCGGCTTGAGCGACTTGCCCGCGCCGGAGGTGCCGGTGACCGCGGTGACCACCACGGACGGTTCCACGATCCCGGCCGCCAGGGCCGGTGCCAGGGCGAGGGACGAGACCGTC
>NZ_JACBXB010000254.1 GCF_013870575.1 Pseudonocardia pini | reverse complement strand
CCGTACGTCATGGTCTCGGCGGACGTCGTCGTCGCCGGGTCGGACGGCGCGGCGCAGGAGCTCGCCGCGGGCTACGGCCCGTGGGTGCACAGCATCCGTTGTGGCGCAGGGGCGATCCCCTTCCCCGACGCCGCAGGCGCGGCCGCGTACCCGTGGTCCGAGGAGGCCCAGGAGCTGGTGTCGGACCGGCTGGAGACCCGCTTCGTCGGCGCCCCGGACACGGTCGCCGAGCGGCTGTCGGCCCTCGCCGGGGTGACCGGCGCGGACGAGCTGCTGGTCACCACGATCACCCACCGACACGCCGACCGGGTCGCCTCCCAGACCCTGCTGGCCCGGGAATGGGCGGCCCGCTCCTGACGATTGGTATTCTTATACCGGCCCTGCTAGGTTCGGTATAACTATACCGGTACTGGTGACGTGAGGGTAAGTCGTGATCGAGCTGAAGACGCCTGCGGAGATCGACCGCATGCACGTGACGGGGCGGTTCGTCGGAGAGGTGCTCTCCGAGATCGGCAGGCTCGCCGACGTGGGCGTCAACCTGCTGGACCTGGAGCACCACGCCCGCGGCATGATCAAGCAGCGCGGCGCGGAGTCGTGCTACTGGGACTACTCGCCGTCGTTCGGCCGCGGCCCGTTCCGCAACGTGATCTGCCTGGCGGTCAACGACGCCGTGCTGCACGGTCTCCCGCACGACTACACGCTGCGCGACGGCGACGTGCTCACCGCGGACCTCGCCGTGACGATCGACGGCTGGGCGGCCGACTCGGCGCGCACGGTCGTCGTCGGGAACGCCGCCGAGGAGGACCTGCGGATCGTCCGCGCCACCGAGGAGGCGCTGGAGGCGGCGATCGCGGTGGCGCGTCCGGGCAACCGCCTGGGGGACGTGTCGGCGGCCATCGGGGCGGTGGCCGCGGAGTACGGCTACCCGGTCAACAACGCGTTCGGCGGGCACGGCATCGGCCGCACCATGCACGAGGACCCGCACGTCGCCAACAGCGGCCGGGCCGGGCGCGGCCTGAAGCTCCGGCCGGGCCTCACCCTCGCGATCGAACCCTGGTTCGCCCGGACGACGGACAGGATCGTCTACGACCCCGACGGCTGGACGATCCGCTCGGCCGACGGGTCGCGGACCGCCCACTCCGAGCACACGGTGGCCGTCACCGAGGGCGACGCGCTGGTGCTCACCCGGCGCGAGGCGGCCTGACCGACGAACGCCCCGGTCCGCGTGGGACCGGGGCGTTCGTCGTCGGACGGGTGGTTACCGCAGGTCGTAGCGGTCCAGGTTCATGACCTTGTCCCAGGCGTCGACGAAGTCGCGCACGAACCTCTCCTTCGCGTCGGCGGAGGAGTAGACCTCCGCGATGCCGCGCAGGATCGAGTTCGAGCCGAAGACCAGGTCGACGGCGGTGGCGGTGCGGACCACGGTGCCCTGGGCGTCGCGGGCCTCGTACACGCCCGCCGCGTCCTTCGAGGTGCTCCACTCGACCCCGAGGTCCAGCAGGGTCGTGAAGAAGTCCTGCGAGAGCACGCCCGGCCGGTCGGTGAACACGCCGTGCTGCACGCCGTCGGTGTTCGCGCCGAGCACGCGCAGGCCGCCGACCAGCACGGTCAGCTCCTTGGCGGTCAGCTCGAGCATGTACGCGCGGTCGACGAGCAGCGTCTCCGGCTCCAGCTTCGCCGCCGGGTCGACCCAGTTGCGGAACCCGTCGGCGCGGGGCTCCAGGTACTGGAACGTCTCGACGTCCGTCTGCTCCTGCGCGGCGTCGGTGCGGCCGAGGGCGACCGGCACGGTGACCTCGACGCCCGCGTCCGCCGCGGCCTTCTCGACGGCCGCGGCACCGGCCAGCACGATGGTGTCCGCGATCGAGACGGGCTTGCCGAACGCCGAGCGCACCTCCTCCAACGTCGCGACGACCTCGGCGGTGCCGGCGTTGACCGGCCAGCTCGCCTGCGGCTCCAGGCGCAGCCTGCCGCCGTTCGCGCCACCCCGCTTGTCGGTGCTGCGGAAGGACGCCGCGGCCGACCAGGCGGTGTGCACGAGCTGCGAGACCGTCAATCCGGAGTCGAGGATGCGCTGCTTGAGCGCGGCGACGTCCGACTCCGACAGCAGCTCGTGCTCGACCGCCGGGACCGGGTCCTGCCACAGCAGCTCCTCCTGCGGCACCCACGGGCCGAGGTAGCGCGAGAGCGGGCCCATGTCGCGGTGCAGGAGCTTGAACCACGCCCGCCGGTAGGCCTCCGCGAACTCCTCCGGGTCGTCCCGGAACCGCTCGGAGATCCGGCGGTACTCCGGGTCGGCCAGCAGCGAGAGGTCGCTCGTGGCCATCATCGGGGGGTTCCGCTTGCCCTCGATGTGCGCGTCGGGGACCAGCTCCTGGCCCTCGGCCTCCTTGGGCTTCCACTGCTTGGCGCCCGCGGGGCTCTGCGTGAGCTCCCACTCGAAGCCGAACAGCATGTCCCAGTAGCCGTTGTCCCACTTCGTGGGGTTCGGCGTCCACGCGCCCTCGAGCCCGCTGGTGACGGTGTCGGCGCCCTTGCCCGTGCCGTTCTGGTTCTTCCAGCCCAGCCCGCCGGAGAACACCGGGCAGCCCTCCGGCTCCGGGCCCACGAGGTCCGGGTCGCCTGCGCCGTGCGCCTTGCCGAAGGTGTGGCCACCGGCGATCAGTGCGACGGTCTCCTCGTCGTTCATCGCCATCCGGCCGAACGTGACCCGGATGTCGTGGGCCGACGCGACCGGGTCCGCCGAGCCCTTCGGGCCCTCGGGGTTCACGTAGATCAGGCCCATGGTGACGGCGCCGAGGGCGCCCTCGAGCTCCAGCGGGGTGTCGCTGCTGTAGCGCTCGTCGCCGAGCCAGGTGTCCTCCGGACCCCAGAAGACCTCCTCCGGCTGCCACACGTCCTCGCGGCCGAAGGCGAACCCGAAGGTCTCGAAGCCCATGTCCTCGTGCGCGACGTTCCCCGCCAGCACGAGCAGGTCGGCCCAGGACAGGCTGCGGCCGTACTTCTGCTTCACCGGCAGCAGCAGGCGGCGGGCCTTGTCGAGGTTGCCGTTGTCCGGCCAGCTGTTGAGCGGGGCGAACCGCTGCTCGCCCGCGCCCGCGCCGCCGCGCCCGTCGAGCTGGCGGTAGGTGCCCGCGGCGTGCCACGACATGCGGATGAACAGCGGGCCGTAGTGGCCCCAGTCGGCGGGCCACCAGTCCTGGGAGGTGCGCATGACCTCGACGACGTCGGCCTTGACCGCGTCGAAGTCCAGCTGCGAGACGGCCGACTTGTAGTCGAAGTCCTCGCCGAGCGGGTTCGACGCGCGCGAGGTCCGGTTCAGGACACCGAGGTCCACCTGGTTCGGCCACCAGTCGCGGTTGCTCCGCGGCCGGTGGTCGGTGTGCAGGGTGGGCCCGGACAGCGCCGGGTTCTCGCTCTCGCTGTTGCTCGCGGTGGTGTCGGTGCCCTGCGGGCTCGCGGTCTCGTCGCGGGGCTTCGGGTCGTTCTCGGGGGGCACGTCGGTCCTTCTTCCTGGAGGTGAGGTGCCGGTCCCGTGGGGCCGGACTCGGTGGTGGGTGCGATCGGTTCCTGGGAGGCGGGCGCTCGGCGGTCGAGGGCGGGGCCGCGGCTCAGCGGTGTGCGGGTGAGGCCCGGCAGACGGGGCAGAGACCCCAGTACACGACCTCGGCCTCGTCGATGGCGAAGCCGGCGTCGTCGGAGGCGGTCAGGCACGGGGCGGTGCCGACGGCGCAGTCGACGTCGCCCACCGCGCCGCAGGTGCGGCACACGACGTGATGGTGGTTGTCGCCCACCCGCGCCTCGTACCGGGCGACCGAACCCGCGGGCTGGATCCGGCGGACGAGGCCCGCGTCGGTCAGGGCGCGCAGGACGTCGTACACGGCCTGGTGCGACACCGACCCCAGCCGCGCCCGCGTGGCCGCGAGCAGGGTCTCGGTGTCGGCGTGCGGGTGGTCGTGGACCGCGGCCAGTACGGCCCTGCGCGGTGCGGTCACGCGCAGCGCGGCGTCCCGGAGGGAACGCTCGATCTCCGCGCGGCTGTGCACGGCTCGATACGAACACAGAGACCTGAACGGTTCAACTCGAGAGGGGCGCGTGCGACAGGAGACGGGTGTCGGCCCGGCCCTCGGTGGCCGCTCAGCTGATCTTGCGGCGGTACAGGGCGATCGCGGCGGCGTAGGCGGCGGCGAGGATCCCGACGAGCCAGCCGAGCGCGACCCAGATCTCGGAGCCCACGGGCTGCTCGGCGAACAGCGCCCTGACGGTGTTCACGACGGAGGTCACGGGCTGGTTCTCGGCGAACCACGCCACCGGGCCGGGCATCGAGTCGGTGGGGACGAAGGCGGAGCTGATGAAGGGCAGGAAGATCAGCGGGTAGCTGAACGCGCTCGCGCCGTCCACCGTCGTGGCCGAGAGTCCGGCGATCACGGCGAGCCAGGTCAGGGCGAGGGTGAACAGGACCAGGATGGCGAGGACCGCGAGCCACGCACCGAGTGACGCGCCGGTGCGGAACCCCATCAGGAGGGCCACGCCCACCACGATCGCCACGGAGGCGACGTTCGCGACGAGCGAGGTGAGGACGTGCGCCCACAGCACGCTCGACCTCGCGATCGGCATCGACTGGAACCGTTCGAAGATCCCGCCCTGCAGGTCGAGAAACAGTCGGTAGGCGGTGTAGGCGATGCCCGACGCGATCGTGATCAGCAGGATGCCGGGCAGCAGGTAGTCGATGTAGGACTGGTCCGATCCGATGTCGATCGCGCCGCCGAGCACGTACACGAACAGCAGCATCAGGGCGATCGGGGTGACCGCGGTGGTGACGATCGTGTCGGGGCTCCGGAGGATGTGGCGCAGCGAGCGGCCGGTGAGCACGCCGGTGTCGGCGAGGACGTGGGTGGTCATCGGGGTTCCTGTCCGGTCCGAGGGGCGGTGTGGTCGGTCGTGTCGATCCGGTCGGGCTCGCCGACCAGGGCGAGGAAGACGTCCTCCAGGGAGGGCTGCTTCTCGACGTACTCGACCTCGGCGGGCGGGAGGAGCCGCTTGAGCTCGGCGAGGGTGCCGTTCTGGATGATCGTGCCCTTGTGCAGGATCGCGATCCGGTCGGCGAGCTGCTCGGCCTCGTCGAGGTACTGGGTGGTGAGCAGGACCGTCGTGCCGCCCCGCGCGAGCTCGGCCACGGTGTGCCACACCTCGATCCGCGCCTGCGGGTCGAGGCCGGTGGTGGGCTCGTCGAGAACGATCACGGGGGGATCGCCGACGAGGCTCATCGCGATGTCGAGCCTGCGGCGCATGCCACCCGAGTAGGTCGATGCCTTGCGGTCGCCTGCGTCGGTGAGCGAGAACCGGGTGAGCAGTGCGTCGGCGGTCGTGCGGGGGTCGGCCAGGTGGCGGAGCCGGGCGACCAGCACCAGGTTCTCCCGACCGGTGAGGACGTCGTCGACCGCGGCGAACTGGCCGGTGAGGCTGATGGACCGCCGGACGTCGCCGGGCGCGTCGGCCACGTCGAAGCCGTGGACCGTCGCGGTGCCCGCGTCCGCCCTCAGCAGGGTCGCTAGGATCCTGACCAGCGTGGTCTTGCCCGCGCCGTTCGACCCGAGCAGCGCGAGGATGCTCCCCTCCGCCACGTCGAGGTCGACACCCCGCAGCACGTGCAGGTCCTTGTAGGACTTCTCGATGCCCCGGACACGGATCGCGGCGTCGGTGCTCACCGCCGCTCCTCGCGCTCGGCGTCGTCGATCGCCGCGGTCAGTCGGGCGCGCTCCTTGTCGATCCACTGCCTGGCGTCGTAGGCGCGCGCGAAGGTTTCGGCGAAGTCCACGGGGTCCGGCCCGACGATCTCGCGCACCGGGGTGCCGTCGGCGGCGGCGCGCTCCCACAGGTCGGCCAGGTCGCCGATCATGGTGACGAGGGTGTCGCCGTCGGTGATGCCCGCGTAGTACACGAGGTACCGGTGCATCGCCTTCGCCGCCGTCCCGTACGGCGCGGGGAGGGCCTCGACGCGGGCCCTGTCCCGGCGGTACCGCTTCTTCTGCTCGATCGGCCCGGTGAGGGCCTCGATCCACTTGGCGGTCATCGGTTCTGTCCTTCCGCAGGTTCGGTCCGGAGCTGTTCGATCCGCTCGGCGAGGAGGCTCCAGGTCCTCCAGAACTCGCCGAGCTGTTCCCGCCCTCGCGCGTTGAGCGAGTACACCTTGCGCGGCGGCCCCTTCTCGGAGGCCACCTTCTCCACGTCCACCAGGCCGCGCCGCTCGACGCGGACCAGCAGCGCGTACACGGTCCCCTCGACGAGGTCGGAGAAACCCTGCTCCCGCAGCCGGGTGGTGATCTCGTAGCCGTACGCCGGACGGACGGACAGGACCGCGAGGACGATGCCCTCGAGCGTGCCCTTCAGCATCTCCGTCATCGGGTTGCCCATGCCGACCTCCGATCTACTCGGCGTCGCCGAGTACTGGTAGACGGTATCGCTAGGTACCGCTACTGAGCAACACTGAATACCGGGCCGGTGGCGGCGCGCGCCCCGCCTCCTGCGGCATGGTGGGGACCATGGGGTTCCTGGTGCTGCAGTGCGTCGTCGCGGCCGTCCTGGTGGCGGTCGGCGTGATGTTCCTGGCCGTGGGCTCCCTGGCGATCGGAGGAGTGGTCACCCTCGGCGCCCTGGTCTGGCTGCTGCTGTGCGTCCGGCGGATGGAGCCGAAGCAGCGGGAGTGACGCCTCTGCCGTGCGAGAATCGCCCGGATTCGTCGAGGTGGACGGGGATCACAGTGGGCGACGCACGCAGCCGCCGTCGTCGCGGTCTGGCCGGTCGGGTCGCGGAGTGCCGTGCGCTCGCCGAGTCCCTCGACCACGCGACCCAGGGCGGCTTCGGCTGCGTCCTCCTGGTCGGCGAGGCCGGGGTGGGGAAGTCACGCCTCGCCGAGGTGTTCGCCGCGCAGCAGGCAGGGGCCGTCACCGTGCTCTCCGCGCGGGCACACCGGCTCGGGGAGGCGGCGGCGCTCGGCGT
>NZ_JACBXB010000253.1 GCF_013870575.1 Pseudonocardia pini | reverse complement strand
CGCACCGACCTGACGGGTCGTGTTGTAGACCCCGGCCCCCGCGCTGGCCGACGCCGACCACGAGTTCCACGCCGAGCTCGTGGCCGCCTCGGGGAGTCCGCGGCTGCACCGGATGTCTCGCACCCTGCTCGTCGAGACCCGGATGTGTCTCGCCGCGCTGCAGCAGAACCCGCCGCCGCCGGAGAGCCTGCTCGCCGAGCACCGGGTGCTGCGCGACGCCCTCGAGCAAGGCGACGCGGCGCGCATGACCTCCGTGCTGGAGGCGCACATGGCGGACGCGGTGTCGCGGATCCTGGACGTCACCGTCGTCGAGCCGCGGTCGGCCGCCGGGGGCGAACCCCCCGCCCTCCCCGCGTAGTCGTGAGTGGCGATGGTCGCTCTGGCGACGATCGCCGCGCAGCGGGTGGTTAGGGTCGGGCGGTGACCGGCATCCTCGACGGGTTCCTGGTCATCGGTGTCGTGATCGCGGTGGGCTACGGGATCGGCCGGGCCGGTGTGCTCGGCTCGTCGGCCACCCAGGTGCTGTCCCGCACGGCCTTCTTCGTCGCCTCGCCCGCGCTGCTGTTCGTGGTCGTCGCCCGGCAGGACATCGGGGCGATCTTCTCCTCGTCCCTCGTGGTCACCGCGGTCACCAGCAGCCTGGCGTGCGCGCTGTTCGTGCCGTTCGGACTGGTGTGGCGCAGGCCCGCCGGGGAGATCGCGATCGGCTCGATGGCCAGCGGGTACGTCAACGCGGGCAACCTGGGCATCCCGATCGCGACCTACGCGTTGGGCAGCGCGGGCGAGATCGCCCCGGTCCTGCTGTTCCAGCTCGCGGTGCTGACCCCGCTGTTCTCCACGGTCCTCGACGTCGTCGCGCACCAGGGCGAACGCGTGTCCCGCATGCGGACGATCACCACTCCGCTGCGCAACCCGCTCGCCATCGCGACCGTCGCGGGCCTGGTCGCCTCGGCGACGGGGTGGATGCCGCCCGAGCAGGTGATGGCGCCGCTGCAGCTGATCGCCGACCTGGCGGTGCCCTGCATGCTGCTCGCCTTCGGCATCTCGCTGCGCGGGGCGGCGCGGCCGGGGGCAGGGGGCGTCGGGCCGTCGCTGTGGGTGGTGGTCGCGATCAAGAACGTGGTCCAGCCGCTGATCGGGCTCGGCCTGGGGCTGCTGCTCGGGCTCTCGGGGCCCGCGCTGATGGCCGTCGTGGTGTGCGCGGCGCTGCCCACGGCGCAGAACGTGTTCGGCTACGCGGTGCGGTTCGACCAGGGCGTCCAGCTCGGTCGGGACGCGGCGCTGACCACGACGATCGTCTCCGTGCCGATGTTGTTCCTCGCCGTGGGACTGCTCGCTCCGTAGTCCTTGCCCCGCGGCGGCCGACGTGGTTCCCTGAGGATTGTCGACAACAGGACAACCCCTGCCGTCCAACCTCTCGGAGTTCTCCCATGGCACAGCTGTCCCCGGTCCTGACCCAGGCCACCCCGGTCCAGGTCGCGCGCGGCGAAGGCGTGTACCTGTACGACACCGAGGGCCGCAGGCACCTGGACTTCACCGCGGGCATCGGCGTCGTCTCGACCGGGCACTGCCACCCGAAGGTCGTCGCGGCCGCCCAGGAGCAGGTCGCCACGCTCATCCACGGCCAGTACACGACCGTGATGCACCAGCCGCTGCTCCGCCTGGCCGAGCGGCTGGGGGACGTGCTGCCCGCGGGCCTGGACAGCGTGTTCTTCCTGAACTCGGGCTCGGAGGCCGTCGAGGCGTCCGTGCGGTTGGCCCGGCACGCCACCGGCCGTCCGCTGATCCTGGCCTTCGACGGCGGCTTCCACGGCCGCACGATGGGCGCCGCGGCCCTCACGACGTCCGGCGCGAAGATCCGCTCCGGCAACGGCCCGCTGATGGGCGGGGCGGTGTTCGCGCCGTTCCCGTACGCGTACCGGTACGGCTGGTCGGAGGAGCAGGCCGTCGAGTTCGCGCTCGCCGAGCTGGACCGGCAGCTGGTCTCGACCGCGCCCGCCGCGGACGTCGCCGCCTTCCTGGTCGAGCCGGTGCTCGGCGAGGGCGGGTACGTGCCCACCCCGCCCGCCTTCCTGCGCGGCCTGCGCGAACGCGCGGACCGGCACGGCATCCTGCTGATCGCCGACGAGGTGCAGACCGGCTACGGCCGCACCGGCACCTTCTGGGGCCACCAGCACACCGAGGGCCTCACCCCGGACATCCTGATCACCGCGAAAGGCCTGGCCAGCGGCTTCCCGCTGTCCGGCATCGCGGCCTCGACCGAGCTGATGAGCAAGGCCCGCCCCGGCTCGCAGGGTGGCACCTACGGCGGCAACGCGGTGGCCTGCGCGGCCGCGCTGGCCACGCTGGACGTGGTGCAGGAGGAGGGCCTCGTCGAGAACGCCCGGGTGAACGGGGCGCGGCTGCTCGAGGGCGTCCGCGGCGTGTCGAAGGGGGTCGGCACGGTCGGCGACGTCCGCGGGCTGGGCTTCATGGTCGCCGTCGAGTTCACGAACCCGGACGGCACGCCCGACGCGGCGACCACGGTCAAGGCGCACAAGGCCGCCGCCGACCACGGCCTGCTGCTGCTGACCTGCGGCCCGTTCAACAACGTGGTCCGCTTCATCCCGCCGCTGGTCACCACCGCCGACCAGGTCGACGAGGGCGTGGCCCTGTGGAGCAAGGCCCTCAACGACGCCGTCTGACCCGCGTCCTCCACCCCGACCCGCGAGTCCCACACTTCCGACGCGCGAGTCCCACACCGCAGACGCGCGAGTCGGACATGTCAGTCCGACTCGCGCGTCGCCGGCTCCGACTCGCGCGTCGAGGTGTCGGACTCGCGTGTCGAGGTGTCCGACTCGTGCGTCTGCAGTGTTGGACTCGCGCGTCAAGAGTGGGGGACTCGCGGGTTGGGGTCGGACCCGCGCGTCGTCCTGTCCGACTCGCGCGTCTGCGGTGTCGGACTCGCGCGGCTGGATGTGGGGACTCGCGCGTCTGGGTGTAGGGACTCGCGGGTTACTTGCGGACGGGGCTCAGGCCCAGGCTCATGCCTGCCAGGCCCCGGGAGCGGACCGTGAGGCGGTCGGCGATGCCCTGGAGGACCTGCGCCGCGGCGCTGTCCGGGCTGCGGAGGACGATCGGGGTGCCCGAGTCGCCGCACTCGCGGACCCCCGCCTCCAGCGGGACCTGGCCGAGCAGGGGGACCTTGGCGCCCAGGATGCGGGTCAGGCTGTCGACGACCGTCTGACCGCCGCCGGAGCCGAAGACCTCCATGCGGGAGCCGTCGGGCATCTCGAGCCACGACATGTTCTCGATGACGCCCGCGATCCGCTGCCGCGTCTGCAGGGCGATCGAGCCCGCGCGCTCGGCGACCTCGGCGGCGGCCTGCTGCGGGGTGGTGACGACCAGCAGCTCCGCGTTGGGGATCAGCTGCGAGGTCGAGATCGCGATGTCCCCGGTGCCGGGCGGCAGGTCCAGCAGCAGCACGTCCAGGTCGCCCCAGAACACGTCGGCCAGGAACTGCTGCAGGGCACGGTGCAGCATCGGCCCGCGCCAGACGACGGGGGTGTTGTCCTGCACGAACATCCCGATCGAGATGACCTTCACGCCGTGGCTCTGCGGCGGCATGATCATGTCGTCGACCTTGGTCGGCCGCTCCGCCGCGCCGAGCATCCGCGGGACCGAGTGCCCGTAGATGTCCGCGTCGACCACGCCGACGTGCAGGCCCTTGGCCGCCATCGCCGCGGCCAGGTTCACGGTGACCGAGGACTTGCCGACGCCGCCCTTTCCGGAGGCCACGCAGTACACGCGGGTGAGGTTCCCGGGCTGCGAGAAGGGGATCTCGGCCTCCTCGGTGCCCCCGCGGAGCTTCTTCCGCAGCTCGGTGCGCTGCTCGTCGCTCATCACGTCCAGCTCGACGCGGACCTCGCGCACGCCGGGCACGGCGGACACCGCGGCCGTGACCCGGGAGGTGATCGTCTCCTTCATCGGGCAGCCCGCGACGGTGAGGTACACCCCCACCTGCGCCACGCCGTCCGGGGACACCGCAACGCCCTTGACCATGCCGACCTCGGTGATCGGTTTGCGGATCTCGGGGTCCTCGACCTGGGCGAGAGCGGCTCGGATCGCCTGTTCGACGGTCTCGGTACTGGTGTTTCCCATGACGGACATCAGGGTCTCCGCTGAACCTTCCTCATCCGACGGCCGTCGCCCGCGCGGCTCCGGCATGTCCGTTCCATGCTACGTGCGCCGACGAATCGTCACGCACGTCCGTAGCATCTACGGACGTGACGGACATCGCCGATGCCTCTCGAGGCTCCACGCGGTCCGCGCACGGGGGGAACGACCGGCAGGCACGACTCGTGCCGAGGCCGGAGGAGATGGCGTCGTGGCGGGCATTCCTGCGCGCGCACGCCACGATCACCCGGGCGCTGGAGACCGAACTACTCGCGGAACAGGGCCTCTCGCTGGCCGCCTACGACGTGCTCGTGCAGCTCGCCGAGGCGCCCGGCAGGCGGCTGCGGATGACCGAGCTGGCGGAGGCGGTACTGCTGTCCCGCTCGGGCGTCACGCGCCTGGTGGACCGCCTCGAACGGGCCGGGTTCGTGCGCCGCACCCGGGTGGAGTCCGACGGCCGGGGGGTCGCCGCAGGACTCACGCCCGCAGGTCTGGACCGCCTGCGCGTCGCCAGCCGCACCCACCTGCGGGGGGTGACCGAGCACTTCGTGCACCGGCTGGACCCGGGTGACCTGCCGGTGCTCGAACGCATCAGCGAACGGATGGTCTAGTCTCCCGCAACGCCGCCTGCGTGGGCCTGGGCCGTCGAGATGTGTAGCGGATTCGCGCTGCGGGACACTAGCGACGGCGGGGGGTCCGGTCCGTCCTCGTCCGGCCCTCCAGGGTCTGGGCGAGGCGGTCCAGCTCACCGCGCAGGTAGTCGCGGGTCGCCACCTCGTTCACCGCGATCCGCAGCGCGGCGAGCTCGCGGGCGAGGTACTCCGTGTCCGCCTTCGTGCGCTCGGCGCGGCGGCGGTCCTCGTCCAGGGCGATGCGGTCCCGGTCGTCCTGCCGGTTCTGCGCGAGCAGGATCAGCGGGGCGGCATAGGCGGCCTGGGTGGAGAAGGCCAGGTTGAGCAGGATGAACGGGTACGGGTCCCACTGCAGCCGCCAGCTGGCGATGTTCAGCCCGATCCAGATGAGCACGATGACCGTCTGGATCGCCAGGTAGCGGCCGGTACCCAGGTAGCGGGCGACGCGTTCGGCGCCGCTGGCGAAGGCGCTGGGGTCGAAGTCGATCCGCCGCCTGCCGATCAGCGGCTGGTCGAGGCGGCGGCCGGGCAGCTCAGGCACGGGAGTCCTCCGTCCGGTCGGCCGTCTCCAGGTCGCGGGAGCGGTCGGCGGGCTGGTCCCGCCAGCCGTCGGGCAGCAGGTGGTCGAGCAGGTCGTCCACGGTCACCGCGCCGAGCAGATGGTCCTCGGCGTCGACGACGGGGCCCGCGACCAGGTTGTACGCGGCGAAGTAGCGGGTGATCTCGTCGATCGAGGCCCCCGGCTCCAGCTGCGCCAGCTCGCTGTCCACCAGCCCCGCGACCAGCTCGAACGGCGCCTCGCGCAGCAGCCGCTGGGTGTGCACGCAGCCCAGGTAGCGGCCGGTGGGGGTGGCGCTGGGCGGCCTGCAGACGAACACCATGCTCGCGAGCGCGGGAGGCACGTCGGGGTTGCGCACGTGCGCGAGCGCCTCGGCCACGGTGGAGTCGGGGCGCAGCACGATGGGCTCGGGGGTCATCAGACCACCGGCGGTGCGTGCCTCGTAGGTCAGCAGGCGCCGGACCGGCTCGGACTCCTCGGGCTCCATCAGCGCGAGCAACCGCCCGGCCTCCTCGTCGCCGAGCTCGCCGAGCAGGTCCGCGGCGTCGTCCGGGGACATGGCCTCGAGCACGTCCGCCGCCCGCTCCACGTCCAGGTGCGCGATCAGCTCGCGCTGGTCGTTCTCCGAGAGCTCCTCGAAGACGTCCGCGAGGCGCTCGTCGTCCAGCCCGTCGACGACCTCGTGCTGGCGCTTGCGGGGCAGCTCGGACAGCGCGGCGGCCACGTCGGCGGGGCGCATCGCGTCGAACACCGCGAGCAGGCCCTCGGCCCCCTGCCGGTCCGACAGCGTGAGCCCCTGCACCGAGCTCCACGGCAGCACGCTCGCCCCGGCCCGGCGGCCGAGCCTGCGCGGCCCGGTGCGCACCGCGAGCCTGCCGACCACCCAGTCCCGGCTGCGGGTGGGCTCGATCGCGGCGTCGACGACGGTGGCGGGCTCGCCGGAGTCCCGCAGGGTGACCGGCGCGTCGAGCATCTGGCCGAGGACCAGGGTCTCGTTGGGGCGCTGGTGGAAGCCGGACAACGAGACCGAGCCGCTCGCGAGCGTGACGGCCTCGGAGTCGACGTCCGCGACCCGCAGCATCGGCACGAAGATGCGCCGCCTGCTGGACAGGTCCACGACCAGCCCGAGCACCCGCGGCGGGGTCGAGTCGACGCGCAGGGTGGCGACCACGTCCCGCACCTTCCCGATGCGCGCGCCGTCCGGCCCGAAGACGGCCAGCCCCGCCATCCGCGCCACGAAGATCCGGCCCGCGCCCATGGCGCAAGACTATGCCGTCCGTGCAGATCAGCCGGTATCGGACACCTGGGCCTATGGTCGACGGGTGGCCCTGCACTTCGACGTCGTGGACGTGTTCACCGACCGGCCCTACGCGGGTAACCCGCTCGCCGTCGTGCGGGCCGAGGAGCACGAGCTCTCCACCGGGGCGATGCAGCGGATCGCGGACGAGTTCCACCTGTCCGAGACCGTCTTCACCCTGCCGCCGAGCAGTCCCGGGGCGGACTATCGGGTGCGGATCTTCACCCCGGCCGTCGAGCTGCCGTTCGCCGGTCACCCCAGCGTCGGGGCTGCGTGGGTGCTGGCCCGGGACGGGGCGATCCGGCACGGCGAGGTGGTCCAGGAGTGCGGGGCCGGTCTGCTCCCCGTGCGGGTCGAC
>NZ_JACBXB010000252.1 GCF_013870575.1 Pseudonocardia pini | reverse complement strand
GGCGGTGGGTGCCCCGCCGGCCCCCTGGCCGTAGAACATGAGCTGACCTGCGGCGTCCGCCTCGACGAACACGGCGTTGAAGGCCTCGTCGACGCTCGCCAGCGGGTGCGCCAGCGGGATCATCGCCGGGTAGACGCGGGCCGAGACCGACTCCGGCGCCCCCCCGGATCCGGGGACGCGCTCGCAGATGGCGAGCAGCTTGATCGCGCAGCCCAGGCCCTCCGCGGCGGCGATGTCCGCGGCGGTGACCCGGCGGATGCCCTCGCAGTGCACGTCCGCCGCGGTGACGCGGGTGTGGAAGGCGATGGTGGCGAGGATCGCGGCCTTGGACGCGGCGTCGTAGCCGTCGACGTCCGCGGTGGGGTCCGCCTCGGCGTACCCGAGCCGGGTGGCCTCGGCGAGCGCGTCGGCGTAGCCCGCGCCGGAGGCGGCCATGGCCGAGAGGATGAAGTTCGTGGTGCCGTTGACGATCCCGGCGACCCGGGTGATCCGGTCCCCGGCCAGCGACTCGCGCAGCGGGCGGAGCAGCGGGATCGCGCCGGCCACGGAGGCCTCGTAGTAGAGGTCGACGCCCGCCGCGTCGGCGGCCTCGGCCAGCGTGGCCCCGTCCTCGGCGAGCAGCGCCTTGTTCGCGGTCACCACCGACTTGCCCGCCTTGATGGCCTGCAGCAGCAGCGTGCGCGCGGGCTCGATGCCGCCGACCACCTCGACGACGACGTCCACGTCCTCGCGCGCGACCAGCGCGGCCGCGTCCGTGGTGAGCAGCTCCTGGCGCACCCCGGGGTGCCGGTGCGGGCGGCGGACCGCGATCCCCGCGAGCTCGACGGGCGCGCCCACGCGGGCGGCGAGGTCCGCGGCCTGGTCCTCCAGCAGCCGGACGACCTCGGTCCCGACGGTGCCGCAGCCCAGCAGCGCGACCCGGACGGGCCTGTTCACCGACTCACTCACCACGGTCGGATCATCCCTGCTCCGCACGCGGGCGGACAGCCCGGGGTGCCCACGCTCACCCGGCACCTCACGGCGCGACCTCCAGCCGGAACTGGTCCTCCTCGGTCTCGCGGCGCAGGATCACCCGCGCCTCGCCCTCCCGCACGGCGACGACCGCGGGCCGCGGCAGCCGGTTGTACGAGCTGGCCATCGAGTAGCAGTACGCGCCGGTGGCGGCCACGGCGAGCAGGTCACCGGGCGCGAGGTCGGCGGGCAGCCAGCAGTCCCGCACCACGATGTCCCCGGACTCACAGTGCTTCCCGACGACGCGGGACAGGACCGGGCGGTCGCCGTCCGGCAGCGAGTCGACGGCCGACGCGCGCGACACGAGCCTGCAGTCGTACTCGGCGTCGTACAGCGCGGTGCGGATGTTGTCGCTCATCCCGCCGTCCACCGAGACGTACCGCCGGGACCCGACGCCGAGGGGCACCTCCTTGAGCGTGCCCACCTCGTAGAGCGTGATCCCGCCCGGCCCGGCGATGGCCCGCCCGGGCTCGACGGCGATGTCCGGCACGTCGAGCTCCTCGGCCGCGCACTCCTTCTTGACGATCGTGCGGAGCTCCTCGGCCAGCGCGGGCACGCTGAGCGGGTCCTCGTCCGGCCGGTACGCGATGCCGACGCCACCCCCGAGGTCCAGGGTCGTGAGCTGAGGCAGGTCCCCGTGCTCGCGGTGCAGCTGCGCCAGCAGCCGGACGACGCGGTGCGCCGCCACCTCGAAGCCCTCGGTGTCGAAGATCTGGCTGCCGATGTGGCTGTGCAGCCCGACCAGCCGCAGGTTCGGGGCCTTGAGCACCCGGCGGGCGGCCTCGGCGGCGTCGCTCCGCTCCGCGCCCGCGATCGAGAACCCGAACTTCTGGTCCTCGTGCGCGGTCGCGATGAACTCGTGCGTGTGCGCCTCGACGCCCACGGTGACCCGGATCATCACCGGCTGGACCACGCCGCGCTCGCCCGCGACCGCGTCGAGCCGGGTGATCTCGTGGAACGAGTCGAGCACCACGCGGCCGACCCCGGCCTCGACGGCCTGCGCCAGCTCCGCGACGGACTTGTTGTTGCCGTGCAGCGCGATCCGCTCGGCCGGGAACGCCGCCCGCAGCGCGACGGCGAGCTCGCCGCCGCTGCAGACGTCGAGGCTCAGCCCCTCCTCCGCCACCCAGCGCGCGATCTCCACGGAGAGGAACGCCTTGGCCGCGTAGTGCACGCTCGACGCCCCGAACGCCGCCGCGAACTCGGCCGCGCGGGAGCGGAAGTCCTCCTCGTCGACCACGAACAGCGGGGTGCCGAAGCGCTCCGCCAGCTCGGTCACGGGCACGCCCGCGACCTCGAGCACGCCGTTCGCGGCGCGCGAGGCGTTGCGCGGCCAGACCGCCGGGGCCAGGTGGTCCAGCTCGGCGGGGCTGGTGGGACGGGGTCCCGCGGTCTCGGGCGGGGCCTGGATGCCGCCGTGCAGCGGGCCCGCCGGGTGCGCCCTCACATCCGCTCCGGGGCGGAGACGCCCAGCAGGGCCAGGCCGTTGCCGAACACCTGGCGGGCCGCGACGCACAGCCCCAGCCGCGCCCGGTGCAGCTCGGTGATCTCCTCGTCCCCCATCGGCAGGACCCGGCAGGAGTCGTAGAACTTGTGGTACGCGCTGGCCAGCGACTCGAGGTAGCGCGCGACCCGGTGCGGCTCGCGCAGCTCGGCGGCGGAGCGCACCACGTCCGGGAACTCCCCGATCGTCCGGATCAGGTCGCCCTCGCGGGGGTGCTCCAGCAGCCCGTACCCGGTGCCCGGCGTGAGCCCGACGTCCGCCGCGTTGCGCGCCAGCGACGAGAGCCGGGCGTGCGCGTACTGGACGTAGAAGACCGGGTTGTCGTTGCTGCGCTTGACCAGCAGGTCCAGGTCGATGTCCAGCGACGAGTCCACCGACGAGCGGATCAGCGAGTACCGCGCCGCGTCCACGCCCACGGTCTCGACCAGGTCGTTCATCGTGACGACGTTGCCCGCCCGCTTGCTCATCCGGACCGGCTGGCCGTCCTTCACCAGGTTGACCAGCTGCCCGATCAGCACCTCGACGACGGCCGGGTCGTCCCCGAACGCCGCCGCGGCGGCCTTGAGCCGGGCGACGTAGCCGTGGTGGTCCGCGCCGAGCATGTAGATGCACAGGTCGAACCCGCGGGCCCGCTTGTCCCGCAGGTAGGCGAGGTCGCCCGCGATGTAGGCGGGGCGCCCGTCGCTCTTGATGACGACCCGGTCCTTGTCGTCCCCGTAGTCCTTCGAGCGCAGCCACCAGGCGCCGTCCGCCTCGTAGAGCGCGCCGGAGTCCTTCAGCTGCGCGACGACGCCGTCGACCGCGCCGGACTCGTGCAGCGAGTTCTCGTGGAACCAGACGTCGAAGTCCGTCCCGAAGTCGTGCAGGTCCTGCTTGATCTCGGAGAACATGAACCCGACGCCCACGCGTCGGAAGATCTCGTCCTGCTCCGGCGAGCCCAACGCCGTCGGCTCGGCCGCGACCACCCGCCCGGCGATCTCGGCGATGTACGCGCCGCCGTAGCCGTCCTCGGGGGCGGGCTCGCCCTTCGCCGCCGCGACCAGGGAGCTCACGAACCGGTCGATCTGCGCGCCCGCGTCGTTGAAGTAGTACTCGCGGGTGACCTTCGCGCCGCGGGCGGACAGCACCCGGCCGAGCGCGTCCCCGACGGCGGCCCAGCGGGTGCCGCCCAGGTGCAGCGGGCCCGTCGGGTTGGCGGAGACGAACTCCAGGTTGACGTTCCGGGCGGAGTACTCGTCCCCGTTGCCGTAGCCTGCGCCCGCGGCGAGGACCTCGCCCACCAGGGCGCCCTGGGCGTCCGCGGCCAGGCGCAGGTTCAGGAAGCCGGGGCCCGCGATCTCGGCGGACGCGATGCCGGGGGCCTTGGCGAGCTCCTCGGCGAGCCAGCCCGCGAGGTCCCGCGGGGCCACCCCGGCCTTCTTCGCGGTCCGCAGCGCGACGTTCGTGGCGTAGTCGCCGTGCTCCGGGTTGCGCGGTCGCTCGACGCCGGTGTCGGCGGGGAGGGCGGCGGGGTCCAGCCCTCGGGCGTCCAGCACCGCCAGGGCGGCGGTCCGGACCAGGTCGGCGAGCACGTCGGGAGTCACCGTAGAAGGATAGGAGAAGCCGCTCACGGGTTTCTCAGGTGGCTTTCCTAGACTCCAGGGCCGCGGCGACCGCCGAACGGGTGACGGTCGCGTTCCCCCGACGATCTGGACGGTCCATGGCCAGCGGCAAGCAGAGCAAGGCGAACAGGAACAAGGGTCGCAACTCGGTGGTGGCCCAGAAGTCCACCCCGTGGGGCCTGATCGCGGGCATCGTCGTGGTCGTCCTGTTCGCGGGGGCGATCTTCGGGTACGCGGTCCTGCGCGGCAACGAGAACAGCGCCGCCCAGGAGGCCCTCGCGCCGTGGACGCCGACCGACACCAACCGGGACCCGTCGCTGACGATCCCCGGCATCGTCACGGACAACTACACCGGCAGCGGCCAGGGGCACGTCCAGTCGCCGACGCGGGTCGCGTACACCCACTCGCCGCCCATGGGCGGGGACCACGACTACGTCTGGGCCGCGTGCTCCGGCGTCGTCTACGAGCAGGCGGTGCGCTCCGAGCACATGGTCCACGCGCTCGAGCACGGCGCGGTCTGGATCGCGTACAACCCCGACCAGGTCGCCGGCGCGGCGCTCGAGACGCTGCGCGGCAAGGTCGAGAACGAGACCTACCTGACGCTGTCGCCGTACCCGGGCCTCGACCAGCCGATCTCGCTGCAGTCGTGGAACCACCAGCTCAAGCTGAGCGACGCGAACGACCCGCGGATCGACCAGTTCATCACCGCGCTGAAGCTCAACCGGTACACCTACCCGGAGATCGGCGCGACGTGCGCGCCCAACGGCTTCAGCCAGTCCTCGCCGCCGCCCTTCGTCCCGGCCCCCTCCGTCGACCAGATCGACGGCACGGCGGTCGTCGCCGAGCGTGGCGCGGGCGCCCCGGCGGGCAGCACGGCGGGTCAGTGACCATCACCGACACCGATCCGGAGGCGGCCCCGGCCCGCGACGAGCCGCGGTGGGTGCGCCCACTCGTGGTGATCGGGGCCGTGGTCGCCCTCCTGCTCCTCGGCGGAGCCGGGGGGCTCCTGCTGGGCATGCGGGACTCCCCCGCCGCCACGTCCACCCCCGCCACGGACTCGGTCGACGTCGAGTTCGCCCAGGACATGACCGTGCACCACCAGCAGGCGGTCGAGATGGCCGCCTGGGCGCGGGACCACACCACGGACCAGGACATCCGCACGCTGGCCTTCGACATCGAGTCGACCCAGAACACCCAGATCGGCCGCATGCAGGGCTGGCTCGCGCTGTGGAACGCCTCGCCGTTCCCCGTCGGCAGGCCGTACATGACCTGGATGCAGGGCGAGGGGCACTCGATGGGTGCCATGACGGGCGCGGCGGGCGCGAACCGGATGCCCGGGATGGCCTCGACGGAGGAGCTGGCCGCCCTGCGCGCGGCCCAGGGGTCCACGCTGGACGTACTCTTCCTCCAGCTCATGCTGCGCCACCACCAGGGCGGCACGGACATGCTGTCCGCCGCGGCGGACACCGCCTCGGTGCCGGACGTCCGGAACCTGGCGGCCCAGATGCTGGCCGCGCAGGGCTCGGAGTCCCAGCTGATGACGGACATGCTGGCCCAGCGCGGCGCCCAGCCCCTCCCGATGAACTAGGCGCAGCGTGTTGTAGGGTTCTCCTCGCAGCCACGGGAGACCGTGGCAGGGCCGCGAGGCCCCCGTAGCTCAGGGGATAGAGCACCGCCCTCCGGAGGCGGTGGCGCAGGTTCGAATCCTGCCGGGGGCACCCACAGCGTCACCAGCCGGATCGTGCAGGGCGTGATGCCCGCGCTGCTGCTGGAGCGGGGGCTCGGCGCCGCGGTCCGCGACCTCGCCTCCCGCAGCCCGCTGCCCGTCGACCTGGCGATCGACCTGGGCACCGAGGCGAGCGAGCGGGTCCCGGAGTCGGTCGAGAGCACCGCCTACCTCGTCGTCGCCGAAGCGCTCACCAACACCGTCAAGCACGCCTCCGCCGAGCGGCTGGGGATCACCCTCGACCGGCACGTCGGGCGGCTCCGCCTGCACATCGCGGACGACGGCGTCGGCGGGGCCGCGCCGACCGGCGCCGGTCTGCAGGGGACGATCGACCGCGTGACCGCGCTGGAGGGCTCCGTCCGGCTCGACAGCCCGCCCGGCCACGGGACCCGGCTCACCGTGGAGATCCCGTGCGGGTCGTGATCGGCGAGGACGAGACCCTGCTGCGCGAGGGTCTGCAGCTGGTGCTGGAGCGCGAGGGGTTCGAGGTCGTCGCCGCGGCGGCCGACGCCGACGAGGTCGTCGCCGCCAGCGCCCGGACCGCACCGGACCTGGTCCTCACCGACCTCCGGATGCCGCCCACCCGGACCGACGACGGGCTCCGCGCCGCCCAGCGCATCCGCGCCGCCCGACCCGGGACCGCGGTCGTGGTGCTGTCGCAGCACCTCAACGGCCAGTACGCGGCCGAGCTGCTCGGCGACGACGCCACGGCGGTCGGGTACCTGCTCAAGCAGCGGATCGCCGACGCCGGCAACTTCTGCCGGGACCTCCGGCGCGTCGCCGAGGGCGGGATCGCCCTGGATCCCGAGGTCGTGACGGCCATGCTGACCCGCCGCGACGACGCCGTCGAACAGCTCAGCCCGCGCAGGCGGGAGGTGCTCGCGCTCATCGCGCAGGGCCGCAGCAACGCGGCGATCTCCCGGCTGCTGGGCATCTCCGAGAAGTCCGTCGTGGCCCACACCTCGGGGATCTACGACACCCTCGGCCTCGCCGCCGACGCGGACGACCACCGCCGTGTCCTCGCCGTGGTCCGCTACCTCACCCGATAGCTCGAGACGGCCGCCCACCCCTCCGAAGAGCGGCCGCCTCAGCTGGTGTCGACGCCCGGCCGCGGTAACGGCGGGGACGGTCGGGTCGAGCCCCGGTCGGGGCGGTTCGGGGGAGGTGGGGCGAGC
>NZ_JACBXB010000251.1 GCF_013870575.1 Pseudonocardia pini | reverse complement strand
CCGGGATCAGCCCGCTGCGGGCGATCCTGGAGCAGATCGAGCGCGAGGGCGGTCGCCGGGAACGGGCCGTGGTGTTCTACGGCGCGCGGAACTGGGACGCGCTGCACGCGCTCGACGGGCTGCGCCGGATGAGCTATCGCAACCCCTGGCTGGACGTGGTGCCGGTCGTGGAGGAGCCCCCCGCGGTGTCGGGGCCGCTGGTCGGGCGGCTGGCCGACGTCGTCGCCGGGTTCGGCTCCTGGAGCGACTGCGAGGTCCTGGTCTCCGGCTCGCCCGCGATGCTCACGGCCACCGTCCGCGCGCTGCACGTGGCGGGCGCCGCCCTGGACCAGATCCACTACGACCCGTTCGTGGCGGACTGACGACGACCCCGTTCGACGACCGGTTGTCGCTGCCCGCTTGACGTATTCCCATATGGGAATACGATGGGGACATGGCACGGGCGGCGACCACCACCGACGCGTTCAACGCGGTGGCCGAGCCCCGGCGCCGGGAGATCCTCGAGGTGCTCGCCCGCGGCGAGCGCTCGGTGGGCGACCTGGTCGGGGAGCTGGAGCTCGCCCAGCCTCAGGTGTCCAAGCACCTGAAGGTGCTGCACGAGGTGGGGCTCGTCGCCGTCCGGGAGGACGGCAGGCGACGGCTGTACCGGCTGAACGGTCGTGGGCTCAAGCCGATCCACGACTGGGTGGCCCGCTTCGAGCAGCACTGGGAGGACCGGTTCGGCGTACTGGACGCCGTCCTCGAGGAGCTTCAGGAGGAACCATGAGCACGAAGACCCGCGGCAGCGCCGTCGTCACGCTGCCCGCCGACGACCAGATCCTCATCGTGCGGGAGTTCGCCGCCCCCGCCGCGGCCGTGTTCCGTGCGTGGACCGAGCCCGAGCTCGTGAAGCGCTGGTGGGCGGGCACGAAGGGGACCGTGACGAGCGCCGAGGTCGACCTGCGCGTCGGCGGGGGCTGGCGGTGGGTGATGGAGGCGAACGGCGGGTTCGAGGTCGCCTTCCACGGCGAGTACCGCGAGATCGTTCCGGCGGAGCGGCTGGTGTTCACCGAGGTCTTCGAGGGCATCCCGGACGCCGACGCCGCCTACGCGGTCACGAGCCTGGACATCGTCGAGTCCGGCGGTCGGACCACGGTGAGCATGCTCGTGCAGCACCAGACCCGGGAGCACCGGGACATGCACGTCCAGTCCGGGATGGAGGAGGGCATGCAGACCTCGCTCGACGCCCTCGAGGACGTGGCCGCCGGGCTCTAGGGGTTACGGTCGGACGCGTGATCTCCGCGCTCGCCGACCGCGCCCTGGGTCTGGGACCCGGCCGTGTCCGGTACACCCGCACGACGGTCCGCACCCCGATGGCAGACGGCGTCTCGCTCGTCGGGGAGCTGTACCGGCCCGCCGACGGGACCGGGCCCCTGCCGGTCGTGCTGATCCGCACGCCCTACTCGCGCAGTGCGATGGGGCACCCGCTGTTCGCGGCCCCGCTCGCCCGCCGGGGATTCCAGGTCCTGCTCCAGTCCACCCGGGGCAGCTTCGGCTCCGGCGGGCAGTTCCGGCCCTTCCGGCACGAGCGGGAGGACGGCCTCGCGACGATCGACTGGGTGCGCGCCCAGGACTGGTGCGACGGGCGGATCGCGACGACGGGGATCAGCTACCTCGGGCACACGCAGTGGGTGGTCGCCGGGCAGGCGGACGTCGTCGCGATGGCGGCGCACATCACCGCCTCCCGGATGACCGACACGTTCTACCCGGGTGGCGCCCCGACCCTGCTCAACGCGCTGAGCTGGTCCTCCTCCATCGGCAACCAGGAGAGCGACCTGCCGCTGGTGCCGCACCCGGTGCGCCACCGGCGGCTGCGCTCGGCGCTGCGCCGGATGCCGCTGCAGGCGGCGGACCTGGCGGTGGCGGGCGCTCCCGTCGGCTTCTGGCGGGACTTCACCGGGCACGGCGAGCCGGACGACGACTTCTGGGAGTCCACCTACACCGAGCGGACCCGGGACGTGCCGCCGACGAGCATGGTCACGGGGTGGTGGGACCTCTTCGTGGCCGCCCAGATGCAGGACTACCGGGCGCTGCGCGAGGCGGGGGTGGATGCGCGGATCGTCGTCGGGCCGTGGCTGCACGGCGCGGTCGACGAGCTGCGGGAGGTCCTGCGCACCGACATCGCCTTCCTCGACCACCACCTGCGCGGCGGGCCCGCGCCCGAGGGCGCCCCGGTGCGGCTCTACCTCCAGCAGGCGGACCAGTGGCTGGAGTTCGACGAGTGGCCGCCGCCCGCGGAGCCGGAGACCCTGCACCTCGGCGCGGGTGGGGCGCTGGGGTCGGGCGTCGGGAGCGGGTCGAGCGCCTTCGTCTTCGACCCGGCGGACCCCACGCCCGCGGTCGGTGGGCCGCTGCTGCAGAAGCCGGGGGAGCAGGTCGACCAGAAGGCCGTCGAGGTCCGGCCGTACGTGCTGGTCTTCACCGGTCCCGAGCTGGCCGCGGACACCGACGTGGTCGGTCCGGTGACCGCGCAGGTGTTCGTGCGGCCCGAGCTGGAGTACGCGGACGTCTACGTCCGGGTCTGCGACGTCGACGCGGCCGGGGTCTCGCGCAACGTCGTCGACGGGATCCGGCGGCTCGACCCGAGGACGGTCCCGGCGAAGGACGTGACCCGCGGGCCGGACGGGGTCCTCGCCGTCGACCTGGAGCTGTTCCCCACCGCCTACCGGTTCCGGGCGGGGCACCGGATCCGGGTGCAGGTGGCGGGCGGTGCGTTCCCGCGGTTCGCGCGCAACACCGGCACCGCGGAGCCGCTCGGCACCGCGACGACCGGGCTGCGCTGTCGCACCGAGGTGCTGCACGACGAGGCGCACCCCAGCCGGGTCACGGTCCCCGTGCTGCGTCGGTCGTGAGCGATCTCGACGCGGTGCTCGACGCCGTCGGGCCCCGGTTGCGGGCGGCGCGCACGGCCCGCGGCGCCACCCTGGCCGCGGTGAGCGAGGAGACCGGGATCTCCGAGAGCACCCTGTCGCGGCTGGAGAGCGGCGGTCGCAAGCCCACACTGGAGCTGCTGCTGCCGCTCGCCCGGGCCTACGGCATACCGCTCGACGAGCTGGTGGGCGCCCCGGAGACCGGCGACCCCCGCGTGCGGTTCACACCCGTGCACCGCGACGGGCGCACCTACGTGCCGCTGACCCGGCGGCCCGGCGGGGTGCAGGCCTTCAAGATGATCTGTCCGCCCGCCGGTTCGGAGGAGCCGGACCAGCGCGTCCACGAGGGCTACGAGTGGATGTACGTGCTGGAGGGCAGGCTGCGGCTCGTCCTGGGGGACCGGGACCTGGAGCTGACGCCGGGGGAGGCGGCGGAGTTCGACACCCGCGTGCCGCACTGGTTCGGCAGTGCGGACACCCGGCCCGTCGAGCTGCTGGTGCTGTTCGGCAAGCAGGGGGAGCGGGCGCACCTGCGGGCGCGGGCCGGAGGTTAGGCTCAGCTCACTATGAGTCTTCGTCGCCTGCTCCCCGTGGTGGCCCTGGTCCCCCTGCTGCTCGCGGGGTGCTACGGCGCCCCCGCGGAGGAGGACACCGCGGCCGCCACCCGCACCGTCACCCATGCCCGCGGTCAGACCGAGGTCCCCGCGCAGCCCGCCCGGATCGTGGTCCTCGAACCGGTCCAGCTGGACACGACCGTGGCGCTCGGGGCGGTCCCGGTCGGTGCCGCCGTGCTGAGCGAGGCCGCCGGGGTGCCCGCCTACCTGGGGCAGGCGGCGGCAGGCGTGCAGACGGCAGGCACCGTCCAGTCCCCGAACCTCGAGAGGATCGCGGCGCTGCGCCCGGACCTCGTGATCGGCACCCAGACGCGCCACGGCGAGCTGTACGACCGGCTCGCCGCGATCGCCCCGACGGTGTTCATGGCGAACCAGGCCGACCCGTGGCAGGACAACGTCCGGTTCGTGGGGCGGGCGCTGGGGCAGGAGGCTGCGGCCGAGGGCCTGCTCGGCGCGTACTCCGCGCGCTGCGCCGAGGTCGCGCAGCGGTTCGGGACGGCGGGCAGGACCGCCCAGCTCGTGCGGCCGCGGGACGGGCAGCTCACGCTCTACGGGCCCACCTCGTTCGCGGGCAGCACCCTGGAGTGTGCGGGCTTCACCACCCCGCCGCGGGACTGGGAGGACTCGATCTCCGTGGACCTGTCGCCGGAGCTGGTGCTCGAGGCGCGGGCGGACCTGGTGCTGGTCACGGCCGCGGACCCGACGAACGAGAGCGCGATCCCGCCCGCGATGGGGGCGGTGCGCGCGCAGTCCTTCCCGAACCTGCACGTGGTGGACCAGTCCTTCTGGATCACCGGGGTCGGGCCGCTGGGCGGACAGGCGGTGCTGGCGGACGTCGAGCGCATCCTGGCGGGCTGACGTGCGGTCCTTCGGGGACTCGCCGAACGCGCTGTTCGGGACGACGGTCGCCGCGGTGGAACGGCTCTCGCCGGGCTTCGTGCGGGTGCGGTTGGAGGGCGAGCACCTGCGGTGGTTCGTCTCGCACGGGGCGGACCAGCGGGTGAAGATCGTGGTGCCCCCGCTGTCCGGGCTGGGCGGTCCCGAGCCGGTGCCGGAGGCGGAGTGGCGCGCTCGCTTTCGTGCCCTCCCCGCGTCGGAACGGCCCGCGTTGCGGACCTACACGGTCGCCGCCGCCCGCCCCGGCGAGCTCGATCTCGACTTCTTCGTGCACGCCGACCCGGGACCCGCGAGTACGTGGGCGAGCCGGGCGTCGCGGGGGACCGGCTGCTCGTCTCGGGCCCGGACGTCCGGCGCGGCACCGGCCCGCACGGCGTCCAGTGGGCGCCCGAGGCGGCCCGGTCGGTGCTCGTCGCGGGCGACGAGGCGGCGCTGCCCGCCGTGCGGGGAATCGTTGCGGCACTGGGGTCTGCGGTGCGGGCCCGGGTCCTCGTCGCCGCCGCGGACCCGGCGGACGCGGTCCTCGGGGCGGGGGAGCACGTCGAGGTGGAACGTGTGGAGGCACTGCTCCCGGCCCTCGCCCGCGAGCGGGGCGCCGAATACGCCTGGGTGTCCGCGGAGTCGGGGGACATCGCGGAGGCCCGACGAGTCCTCGCCGCCGCGGGGGTTCCGCGGATCCAGGCGCAGGGATACTGGAAGCGCGGTGGGCGG
Source organism: Pseudonocardia pini (assembly GCF_013870575.1). GTDB lineage: Bacteria > Actinomycetota > Actinomycetes > Mycobacteriales > Pseudonocardiaceae > Pseudonocardia > Pseudonocardia pini. Next base: position 1,900 of record NZ_JACBXB010000251.1, on the reverse strand, counting down.
CGGGGGTGAGTGGGAGCCGCGCTGAGAGCACGAAACGTGCGATCTTGGGGCTGGTGCTTGCGGTGATCGCTGGTTGTGTGCTGTGAGCGTTGTTGTCACCGCGCTGAGTGCACGCAGCTCGTGATCGTGCCGCGCTGAGAGCACGAAACGTGCGATCTTGAATCCGGCGCTCGAGGTGATCGCTGGTTGTGTGCTCTGAGCGTTGCTGTCACCGCGCTGAGTGCACGCAACTCGCGATCTTCTCGCGCTGAGAGCACGAAACGTGCGATCTTGGAACCAACCGGCGATCAACCATGCGCCGGAGGACGGCGGGCCTCGCCCGGGTGCGCCACCGCCAACAGCACCCGCGCCGCGCCGTCGTCGACCAGCAGCCAGCGATGCGGCAGCGAGGCGGGATGGCTCACGAGGTCCCCGGGGCCGAGCCGGACGGTGCCCCAACCCTCCACCTCGACGTCGAGCGCGCCCTCGACGAGGTACACGGCCATCTCCCCGGGCAGGGTGAACCACTCGGCGATGTACTGCCCCGGCTCGATGCGGTACTCGAGCACCTCCAGCGGCACCCCGGGCTGCATCACCAGGGCGCGCCCGATCGCGGCGTCCGGCCGGTTGGCGACCGGGATCCCACGGCCCTCGCCGGAGCGCACCACCACGACCTGTGGCGCGTCCGGGGCGGGCAGCAACGTCCCCGGCAGGACGCCCAGCGCCTCGGCGAGCCGGTAGGTGGTGACCATCGACGGCGCGCTCACCCCGCGCTCGATCTGGGAGAGGAAGGGCTGGCTCAGGCCCGCCCGTCGTGCGAGCTCACGCGTGGAGTAGCCCGCCTTCTCCCGCAGTGCTCGCACGGTCGCGCCCACCCGCGCCTGCAGCTCCGCCTCGTCCGTCATCGTGCGCTCACCGGCGGGGAGTCTAGGCCGGCCGAGAGGCCACCGACGCCCGCTGCGACGCGGGCGCCGGCGCCGCCCTCAGCCGAGCCGGGTCGTGACCGGCGTGGTGTTGCGGAACAGGTCGAGCACGGGGCAGTGCGCGTCCACGGTCTCCTTGAGCCGCGAATAGTCCTCGGTGGACGCGGGACCCTTGAGCTCGACGACGAGCCGCACCTCGCCGAACCCGGGCCGGACGGCCTCGTCGAAGCCGAAGAAGCCGCGGACGTCGAGATCGCCCTCGGTCTCGACCCGGACGTCGTCGAGCGGGACGCCGAGCTTCGCCGCCCAGAACCGGTACGTGACGACCTGGCAGGAGACCAGGGCGGCCAGCGCCGCCTCGACGGGGTTGATCGCGGCGTCCTCGCCGCCGAGCGCCGGCGGCTCGTCGATCGTGACGGCGTGCCGCCCGATGCTCAGCTCGGTGCGGACGCCCTCGGCGCCCTCACCGGTCGCGCGGAACAGGGCGACGGCCTGGTCGGGATCGTCGGCCACCGCGGTGGCGGTGCCCTCGACGATCGCGCGCAGGTCGGCGTCTCGGGACGTGGTCGTGGTCATGGGTGATCTCCTCTGGGTCGGGTGCGACGGGCGTCGGCACGCCGGTGGTCACCGGCGCGCCCGCGGACACTGGTCCGCCCCGATCCGGCAGAGGTCGACGTGTCTGCGCTCGGTGAGGCACCGCGGAGTCACGCCCCGAGCACACGCCCCCGAAGATCAGCTGTCAACCGCGGTCCCGCGGGCCGGACGCCACCGCCGAATGTCCGACGCCGTACTGCGAAGGAACGCGATCTACCGGCGCCGGCCGAACCGGCCGGCCCTGGGCGTCGCGGCGTACCGCAGGCTGACGCAGCAGGCCCCGGTTCCGGACACCGGAACGGTGCGCGGGGACGTGCTGGAGCTGCTGCGCGGCGCGAACCGGCACTGGGGCTCGCCGCTGGGGCTGATCCTGCGTGAGCTGATCGCGGCCGCGGGCGGAGCCG
>NZ_JACBXB010000250.1 GCF_013870575.1 Pseudonocardia pini | reverse complement strand
CTGCGGGCGGCCGTGCTGGCCTCGCGGCTCGACGCCGCCGCCGTCTACCTGGGTCTGGCGACCCGCACCATCGAACCCGCCTGAGTCCTGGGCGGGGTGTGAGAAGCGAGGAAAAGTCCGTTGGAGCTGCTGGAGAACCCGGTGCGGCCGTACGCGTGGGGATCGCGCACGGTCATCGCCGAGCTGCTCGGCGAACCGGTCCCGTCGCCGCACCCGCAGGCGGAGATGTGGCTGGGCGCCCATCCCGGGGACCCGTCGCGACTGGTCCGTGAGGGCCGTCCCTCGCTGCTCGCGGTGCTGGGGGACGATCCGGAGCGACTGCTCGGTCCGGACCGCAACGCCCGCTGGTCGGGCACCCTGCCCTTCCTGCTCAAGGTGCTCGCGGCGGACGAGCCGCTGAGCCTGCAGGCCCATCCGAGCCTGGAGCAGGCGCGCGAGGGTTTCGCGCGGGAGAACGCGATGGGGATCTCCCTCGACGCGTCCCACCGCAACTACAAGGACGCCAACCACAAGCCCGAGCTGATCTGCGCGCTCACCGAGTTCCATGCGCTCGTCGGCTTCCGGGACCCCGTGGAGACCCTCGCCCTGCTCCGGGCGCTCGACGTCCCGGAGCTGTCCGCGCACGTCGACCTGCTGGCGGCGCAGCCGGACCCGGACGGGCTGCGCGCGCTGTTCACGACTTGGATCACGCTGCCCCAGTCCATGCTCGACGAGCTGGTCCCGGCCCTGCAGAAGGGCGCCGTCGCGCTCGCCGGGACCGGTGAGGACTGGGCACGCGAGGCCCGCACCGCGCTGGAGCTCTCCGAGCGCTACCCCGGGGACGCGGGCGTCCTGGCCGCGCTGTTGCTCAACCGTGTGGTGCTGCAGCCCGGCGAGGCCGCCTACCTGCCCGCCGGGAACCTGCACGCCTACCTGCAGGGCGCGGGCGTCGAGCTGATGGCGAACTCGGACAACGTGCTGCGTGGGGGGCTGACCAGCAAGCACGTCGACGTGCCGGAGCTGCTGCGGGTGCTGGACTTCACCGCCGGGCCGCCGCCCGTGCACAGCGGCACGCCCGAGAACGGGTGGACCCGGTACGACACGCCCGCCGAGGAGTTCCTGCTGCGTTCCTGGCGGGGCCCGGAGGGGCTGACCACGCACCTCCCGGTGCCCGCCGGCGGTGCCCGGGTCCTGCTCTGCACCGCGGGCCGGGCCTGCGTGCGGGCCGGGGACGAGATCGTCGAGCTGGGCAAGGGCGCCGCCCTGTTCCTCGGCGCGGACGACCTGGGCGCGGAGATCGAGAGCGCCCGCCCGGGAACGCACCTGCACCTCGCGTCGGACGCTCTCTAGCCCGCTATCCTCCGGTTCGATCGCGCAACAATGCGTGACGAAACGGATGGATCGGGGCTGCTGGTGTCGGCTGGCGGAGGGACGAAGGCGATCCTGGCGGCCCTGGGGGCCAACGCGGGGATCGCGGCGGCGAAGTTCGTGGGCTACGCGATCACGGGGTCGTCGTCGATGCTGGCCGAGGCCGTGCACTCGGTCGCCGACACCGCGAACCAGGGCCTGCTGCTGCTCGGTGGGCGCACCGCCAAGCGCCGGGCCACCCCGGACCACCCCTTCGGCTACGGCCGGGACCGGTACTTCTACTCGTTCATCGTGGCGCTGATGCTGTTCACGCTCGGCTCGGTGTTCGCGATCTACGAGGGCATCCACAAGCTGGAGGAGCCCGAGGCGCTGACCTCGCCGATCGTCGCGGTCGTCATCCTGGTGGTGGCGATCGGTCTGGAGGGCTTATCCTTCCGCACCGCGGTGCACGAGTCCCGCCCGCTCAAGGGCTCGCTCAGCTGGTGGCAGTTCATCCGCCAGGCGAAGGTCCCGGAGCTGCCGGTCGTCCTGCTGGAGGACACCGGTGCCCTGATCGGCCTGGTGCTGGCGCTGGGCGGCGTCGGCCTCACGGTGCTGACCGGCGACCCGGTGTGGGACGCCGTCGGCACGCTCTGCATCGGCACCCTGCTCGGCGTCATCGCGATCATCCTCATCATCGAGATGAAGAGCCTGCTGATCGGTGAGGGTGCCGCCGCGCCGGTGCTGTCCAGGATCGTCGGCGAGCTCGAGGGTGGCGCGGCCGTGGAGCGGGTCATCCACATCAAGACCCTCTACCTGGGCCCCGAGGAGCTGATGGTCGCGGCGAAGCTCGGCTTCACCCCGGGGCTGGCTATCGAGGGTGTCGCCACCGCGATCGACGAGGCCGAGGCCCGGATCCGGGCCGCCGTCCCGGAGGCGCGGGTCATCTACCTCGAGCCGGACCTCGACCGCTCGAGCGTCACCCCCGCCTCCTGACCTGCTCGAAGACCAGGCTCGTCTGGGTGTTGGCGACCTCCTCGCGGGAGTTCAGTGCGACCACGAAGTCCCGCAGGGCCGCGGAGTCCGCCGTGGCCACGTGCAGCAGGTAGTCGTCCACGCCCGCGAGGAACCAGCAGTCGCGGACCTCCGGCAGCCTCGTGACGACGTCCTCGAACTCCCGCATCCGCCGCCGCGCGGCGGCCTGCAGCCGCACCGAGACCATGGCCTGCAGCGGCCTGCCGGTCGCCGCGGGATCGACGTCGGCGTGGAAGCCGCGGATCACTCCGCGTTCCCGGAGCGCCCGGACCCGGGTGAGGCAGGTCGACGGCGCGACCCCGACGCGCTCGGCGAGCGCGTTGTTCGGGATCCGGGCGTCCCGCTCCAGCTCGGCCAGGATCGCCCGGTCCACGGGATCGAGCCGCACATCGTTCGGCCGCGGGGGTGGGGAGGCGGCCGGTCGCGCCGATCCTGCGGGCATATCCGTAGGCTACAGAATCTTCTGCCGTTTGGTTCTCGTTCCACCGCTCTTTCTTCGATACTGGTGTTCGACACCGACGGATCGGGAAGGACTGGACATGCGGATCGGCGTTCCTCGCGAGGTCAAGGACAACGAGTTCCGGGTGGCCCTCACCCCGGCGGGGGTGCACGAGCTGACCAGACGGGGGCACGAGGTCGTCGTCGAGCAGGGCGCGGGTCTGGGCTCCTCGATCACCGACTCCGAGTTCAAGTCCGCGGGCGCCGACCTGCGCGCCGACGCGGACGACGTCTGGGCCTCGGCCGAGCTGCTGTTGAAGGTCAAGGAGCCGATCGAGTCCGAGTACCACCGGCTCCGGGCCGACCTGACCCTCTTCACCTACCTGCACCTGGCCGCGTCCCGGCCGTGCACGGACGCCCTGCTCGCGGCGGGGACCACCGCGATCGCCTACGAGACGGTCCGGACCGCCGACGGCAGGCTCCCGCTGCTCGCCCCGATGAGCGAGGTGGCGGGCAGGCTGGCCCCGCAGGTGGGCGCGTACCACCTGATGAGCGCGAACGGTGGACGCGGCGTGCTGATGGGTGGCGTCCCCGGCGCGCCCCGCGCCCACGTCGTGGTGATCGGGGCAGGCGTGTCCGGCTCGCACGCGACGCAGATCGCCGTGGGCATGGGCGCGCGGGTGACCGTTCTGGACCTCAACGTGGGCGCCCTGCGTGCCCTCGACGAGCGCTACGCGGGCCGGGTCGAGACCGTCCACTCCACCGCGTACGCGATCGAGGCCGCGGTGCTCGACGCCGACCTCGTCATCGGCGCGGTCCTCGTGCCCGGCGCGAAGGCCCCGACCCTCGTGTCGAACGACCTCGTCTCGCGGATGAAGCCCGGTGCGGTCCTCGTCGACATCGCCGTGGACCAGGGCGGCTGCTTCGCCGACACCCGGCCCACCACGCACGCCGACCCGACCTTCCGGGTCCACGACACCGTCTTCTACTGCGTGGCCAACATGCCCGGTGCGGTGCCCAACACCTCCACCCACGCGTTGACCAGCGTGACCCTCCCGTACGTGACCGCGCTGGCGGACAAGGGCTGGGAGGCCGCGTTGCGCGACGACGCGGCCCTGGCAGGCGGCCTGAACACTCACGCGGGCGAGCTCCGCAACGCCGAGGTGGCCCAGGCCCACGGCCTCCCGCACTCCTGACCGCATTATGGAGCCACAACTGTCGTTTCGGACCTCCCAAACGACAGTTGTGGCTCCATACTGCGCGGGGTCGGCTAGCGGGTGCGGGCGACTTAACCCGGACGTAACCTGCCGCGCATGCGGTCGGGGATCTGGGCGACGAAGTCGGTGGAGCAGTCCATCGAGGACACGGACGAACCGGACACCAGGCTCCGCAAGGACCTCACGACCTGGGACCTCGTCGTCTTCGGGGTCGCGGTCGTGGTCGGCGCGGGCATCTTCACCCTCGCCGCGAGCACGGCGGGCACGGTCGCGGGGCCCTCGGTCTCGCTGGCCTTCGTCCTCGCCGCGATCGCCTGCGGGCTCGCCGCGCTCTGCTACGCCGAGTTCGCCTCCACGGTCCCGGTCGCGGGCAGCGCCTACACGTTCTCCTACGCCACGTTCGGCGAGCTGGTCGCGTGGACCATCGGCTGGGACCTCGTGCTGGAGTTCGCGGTCGGCTCGGCCGTCGTGTCCAAGGCCTGGTCGAAGTACCTGCACGAGGTCCTCGGGGTGATCGGCCTGGACGTGCCGACCTCGTTCTCCCTCGGCGGGTTCTTCGCCTTCGACTGGGGTGCGCTGTTCCTCGTCGTCGTGCTCGCGACGCTGCTGGCCCGGGGCACGAAGCTCTCCAGCCGGGTCAGCGCCGTGTTCACGGTGATCAAGGTCGGCATCGTGCTGCTGGTGATCGCCGTCGGCTTCGCGTACGTCAAGGCGGAGAACTACACGCCGTTCATCCCGCCCGCCGCACCCGGCGGCGAGGGCGAGTCGGGGCTCACCCAGTCCCTGCTGTCGCTGTTCGGGGGCGAGGGCAGCAGCACCTACGGCATCTACGGCCTGCTGGCCGCGGCGTCGCTGGTCTTCTTCGCCTTCATCGGGTTCGACGTCGTCGCCACGACCGCCGAGGAGACCCGCGACCCACAACGGTCCCTGCCGCGGGGCATCTTCGGCTCCCTGGCCATCGTGACCGTGCTCTACGTCGCGGTCGCGCTGGTCCTCACCGGGATGGTGAGTTACACCCGGCTCGACGAGAACTCCACTTTGGCGACGGCGTTCGGCGAGCTCGGCATCACCTGGGCGGAGGCGGTCATCTCGGTGGGGGCACTCGTCGGCCTCACCACCGTGGTGATGGTGCTGATGCTCGGGCAGATCCGCGTGCTCTTCGCGATGTCCCGGGACGGGCTGCTGCCGGGGGCGCTCGCCAAGACGAGTGCGCGCGGCACCCCGGCGCGGGCGACCGTGCTCGTCGGGGTCCTGGTCGCCCTGGTCGCCACGTTCTTCCCGGCGGGCGCCCTGGAGGAGATGGTCAACATCGGCACGCTGTTCGCCTTCGTGCTGGTGTCCGTCGGCGTGATCGTCCTGCGTCGCACCCGGCCGGACCTCCCGCGCGCCTTCCGCACGCCGCTCGTGCCGCTCGTCCCGATCCTGGCCGTGCTCGCCTGCCTCTGGCTGATGCTGAACCTCACGGTCGAGACCTGGCTGCGGTTCGCCATCTGGATGGTGCTGGGCCTCGTCGTCTACGCGTTCTACGGCCGCACGCACTCTCGCCTGCGCGAGCGGCAACGGTCCGGTAACACGACCTAACCGGCGCGTGTTCCGGGCGAAACGCCTCGGACACCGGGTGTCGCTTCACTGCTCCGCGTGGCGGAACCAGACCTGGACGGGACCCACCGGTCCGTCGTCGTGATCGGCGGTGGGCAGGCCGGGCTGTCCATGTCCTGGTTCCTGGACCGCGCGGGCATCGACCACGTCGTCCTCGAACGGGACCGGGTCGGCGTCGAGTGGCGGACGCGGCGGTGGGACTCCTTCTGCCTGGTCACCCCGAACTGGCAGTGCGCCCTGCCGGGACACCCCTACGCAGGCGACGACCCGGACGGCTTCATGGTCCGGGACGAGATCGTGACCTACCTCGAGGACTTCGCCCGGTCCTTCTCCGCGCCCGTGGTCGAGGGGATCGAGGCGACCGCGCTGCGCGGGCAGGCCGACGGGTCCTTCGCGATCGGGACGGACCACGGCACGCTGACCGCCGACCAGGTCGTCGTCGCGACGGGGCCCTACCAGGTGCCGCGCATCCCACGGCTGGCCGAGCGGGCGCCGGAGGCGGTCCGGCAGCTGCACTCCTCGCAGTACCGCAATCCCGAGCAGTTGCCCGAGGGCAAGGTCCTCGTCGTCGGGACCGGGCAGTCCGGCTGCCAGATCGCCGAGGACCTGCACCTCGCGGGCCGACGGGTGCACCTCGCCACCGGCACGGCGCCGCGCGTCGCGCGCTTCTACCGCGGCCGGGACTGCGTGGCCTGGCTGTCGGACATGGGCACCTACACCAAGGGCGTCGACGAGTTCGCGGACGTCGAGGCCGTGCGGCACAAGACGAACCACTACGTGACCGGACGGGACGGCGGCCGGGACATCGACCTGCGCCGCTTCGCGCTCGAGGGGATGGCCCTGCACGGGCGGCTGCTCGGGATCGCGCACTCCCGGGCCCGGTTCGCAGGCGACCTGCGGGCGAACCTCGACGGGGCGGACGCCGTGGCCGAGGGGATCAAGGACTCGATCGACGCCTGGATCGCCGCGCAGGGGATCGCAGCGCCCGTCGAGCCGCGGCCCGGTCCGGTCTGGGAACCCGGCCCCGAGGCCGAGGACCCCGCCGAGCTGGACCTCGGTGGCGTCTCGGCCGTCGTGTGGGCCACCGGGTTCGGCCGCGACAACCGCTGGATCGAGCTGCCGGTGTTCGACGGCCGCGGCTACCCCACCCACGACCGCGGCGTGACGAGCCGTCGCGGGCTCTACTTCCTCGGCCTGCCCTGGCAGTACACCTGGGGCTCGGGCCGCTTCTCCGGGGTCGCCGCCGACGCCGAGCACCTCCTCGGCCGGATCGTCGAGACCCGCCGCGGCGCACCCGACGGCCTGGCCTGGCTCGCAGGCACCCCCACCAGCACGTTCCCGGAGGCCGCCCGCAAGGACATGGGGCTCGCCGACGAGGACTGGGACGCCCCGCGCACCGTCGCGTAGGGGCCCCGCCACCCACCCGCTCCGTCTTGGAAGGACACCCATGC
>NZ_JACBXB010000024.1 GCF_013870575.1 Pseudonocardia pini | reverse complement strand
CCCGCAGGGCCTCGGCGTAGGTCAGCGCGGCCGCCCAGACCTCCGTCAGGGACAGCTCCTCCGTCGAGTTCGCCACCCGCAGTGCGGGGTGGGCGGCCAGCACCCGTCCCACCAGCTGGTGGAGGGTCTGTCCACTCCAGTGACCCGCCGCCCGGTAGCCCTCCTGACGGCGAGCCTGCGCGGCGGCGAGCGGCCCGCCGGCCTGGGCGGCGGTCGGGGCCTGGACGTTCACGAGTTCTCCCACCAGTGCAGAGCGCGTCGGGACACGAGGTCGGACGCGGAGACGAGCACGACCCCCACGACGGCCAGCAGGAACACCACGGCGAAGGTGAGTGTCGCGTCGGCGGTCGAGATCGAGTTGAGCAGCAGTCGCCCCATGCCCACCCGCCCGGTGAGGATCTCCGCCGTGACCACGGCGACCAGGCCGAAGCTGATCGCGTTCGGCAGGGCCGCGAGGGTCCACACCGCGACGTAGGGCAGGCGGACCCGGAACATGACCGACCGCGGCGAGGCGCCGAGCAGCCGGGTGCTCTGCACGACCTCGGGCGGCACGCTGCGGCCACCGGCGAAGGCGTTGTAGAAGACGAGGAAGAAGATCACCGCGACGGCGGTCAGCACCGTGGCCGTCGTCGTCGGGCCCGCGAGGATGACGAAGATCGGCACCAGCGCGATCCGCGGCATGGCGTTGAAGAAGGCGACGAAGGGGCCGAGGATCCGGCTCGCGGGGATGCTGCTGCTGAGGACCACCCCGGCCAGGCCGCCGAGCACCGTTCCGATGATCACCCCGGCGAAGGTCGCCACCAGGGTCTGCACGAGCACCGGCCAGACCGAGACCCCATCGGGACCACTGCCGACACACAGCTCCCAGAGGCGTTCCGCGACCCGGCTCGGCGAGCTGACGAAGAACGGGTCGAACACCGTCGCCCGTTCGCGGAGCCACTCGACCTGCGGCAGGAACTGCCAGGCGGCGAGCCCGACGGCGAGGACGGCCAGCCGGCCGGCCCACACCCGGCCCGTCATCCGGTCCGCGGTCGTGGCGGTCATGGCCGTCATCCTGCCGCCGCGGCGGACGACGCCGCGATCTCTGCGCTGAGATCACGCCAGAGATCCGCGTAGGCGGCCTGGTAGGTCGGTGTCCCCCGCAGCCGCAGCATGTCGCGCTCTGGGCCGAAGTCGATCCGGTGCTCGTGGGCGATCCGGCTCGGCCCTCGGCTGAGGATCAGCACGCGGTCGCACAACGTGATCGCCTCGGCGAGGTCGTGCGTGACCAGGACGGTCGTCATGCCCATCCCCCTCGTGATCGCGAAGACGTCCTGGTGGATGCCGATGCGGGTGGGCTCGTCGACCGACGAGAAGGGTTCGTCGAGCAACAGGATCTGCGGCCCCGGTGCGACAGCGGTGACGAAGGCCAGCCGGCGCCGCATCCCGCCCGACAACTGGTACGGGTAGGCGTCGGCGACCTCCGAGAGGTGGGCCATCTCGAGCAGCCTGCGCACCCGCGGTCCCGGAGGCTCCCCGTCCTCGGCGGCACGCCTGCGCCCGCGGAACGTCGCGTAGAGGCCTGCGTTCTCGACGACGGTCTTCCACGGCAGGACCGTGTCCTTCTGAAAGACCATGCTGAGCGGGTGCCGGTCCGCCACGTCCGTCCGCCGCTCGAGACTCCCGGACGTGGGCCTGCGCAGTCCGGCCAGCAGCGAGAGGAGGGTCGACTTGCCGCACCCGCTGGGGCCGACGATGCCCACGACGGAGCCTGCGGCCAACGACAGGGTGATGTCGGCCAGGACGGGGGCGTCGGGCGTGTAGCCGAACCCGACACCCTGTAGGTCGATGACGGCCGGGGCCGTCGGACCCCACGGGGACCCGTCGGCGCGGGAGACGCTCACGGCAGGCATCGTCAGCTCACGGCCACGACGTAGTGGGCCGAACGCGGCGGTTCGGACACGCAGCCGAGGAGTGCCTTCAGGAAGCGCGACCGGTCCGGCGAGCTGCGGAAGTCCTCGGTGTGCGCCTCCAGACTCCGCCACTCGACGACGAGGACGTACTCGAGGGGGTTCTCGAGGCACCGGTCCAGGGTGAACCCCAGGCATCCCGAGTCGGCGTCGAGCACGTCGCGCACGGACAACAGCGCCGACTCCAGCGCAGGCCCCGCACCGTCCGCCACCGTGAGGAACGCGATCTCGCGAACCATCGTCGTCACCTTCCCTGGGGGCTGGTCGTCCGGGTGAGCGGCTCCGCTGGTCACGATCCGGCCGGCTTCCCGATCGCGTTCTCGTAGAACGACATGTCGACCCGCTCGGCGTAGGAGGCCGCGGGATCGTCGGCCCGGTACCGGGGGATGGAGAAGTTGGCATAGGTCCCGAGCGAGTCCTGCCACAGCTTCTCGCTGATGTAGCCCCGCTCGCTCCCCGGGGCGAGGTAGGCCTTGAAGGACTCCGCACTGACCGTCAGGCCCTGTCGCGGCACCCCTGCCCACACCGGCAGTCTCGCCATCAGGTCCGCCACCTCGTCGGTGCTCGCCGACGCGAGGTAGGTCCGCGCCCGGTCCATCGCCTTGAGCCAGCGCTCCACCGCGACCCGCTTCTCGACGAGGTTGTCGCCGATGCCCCAGTAGACGACCTCGGGGTAGGGAGGCACGCGGTAGACGGCCCGGCCCGCGTCCGTCGTGGTGTCGACGAGTGCGGTCGCCTTCCCCTCGGCCATCGCGGTGGAGAACATGCTGAGGTTTCCCACCGCCGCCTGGGCCCGGCCCCCGGTGAGGGCTCCGATCAACCCGCCCACGTCGGTGATCGGGAGGAGCTCGCAGTTGCGTGCGTACTGACTCTGGATGATCCGCGCCGCACCGTAGATCCCGGTGCCCTCCGGGAACGTCGCGATCCGGCAGTCCGGCACCGTGGCCAGCTGTTCGACCGACTGGATGCCCTGGGCCCCGGCGACGAACCCGCTCACCCCGCCGCCGCTGTTGGCGTAGACGATCCGGGAGTCCGCACCCTGGAAGGCGACCGTCAGCGGGCCGACGGCGTTCACGGCGACCAGGTCGTCCTGTCCGGAGATCCCCAGCGCCGCGGAGTTGGACCCGGTGTTCTCGTCGAGATGGACGGCGACCCGCTCCTCGGCGAGGTACCCCTCCTCCTGCGCGATGTAGACCAGGATGTCGGCCGCAGTCGAGCCGATCGCCAACCTCAGGACCGGCACCTCCGCGTCGTCCGAGGAGGCGCCACCCGTCGGGCCACCGCAGGCGGCGAGCAGGGCGGCGACCGCGACGGTGCCGACGGCCCGAGCGGCGCGCCGCCGCCACCGCGGACGCCGGGGACCCACGTCGACCTGGTCGGCGGGGACATCCATGAGGTACCTCGATCCGTCGCGTCGCTGCGACCTGTCCGGGTCCGGGACCGCGGGACGTCGGGCGGTGCCCTCGTCCCACCGAGCACAGGATTGACCAAGCGCTCGGTTTGGAGCGAACCCCACCGTCGGCAGGGTTGTCAAGGCTTTCAGCACGGCCTCCGAGCGGGCGATCGACATTGACCGAGCGCTTGATCAGCGCTGTGACCGCTGTTACCTTGGCCGACGGGCCGCGGTCGACGCGGCCGAGTGTCGAACTCGTCCGGCGCCCGGGCGGCCGCGCAGCGGCACCGTCACGCCGACCCTCCGGAAGGCAGACCTTCGAAGATGAGCCCCACCACGGAGACAGCCACGAACACCGCACCGGGAGCGCATGTCGTGTTCCTCGGCGCCGGCGCGATCGGCGGCACGATGGCCGCCCTCGTCCACCGGGCCGGGCGACTCCGGACGACCATCGTCGATCCGTGGTTCCAGCACGTCGACGCGATCCGGCGGAAGGGCCTCTTCGTGGACCTGGTGTCGGAGTCGTTCACCACCGACGTCCTCGCCCTCCACGTCGACCAGCTCGGCCGGCTCCCCGCGCCTGCGGACCTGGTCGTCCTGTCGACCAAGGCCTACGACTCCGAATGGGCCGTCCGGCTCATCGAGCCGTACCTCGCCGACGGGGGCTGCATCCTGGTCGCCCAGAACGGGATCACCGAGGAGTGGCTCTCGACGGTCACCGATCCCGGTCGGCTGATCGGCTGCGGGATCACGAACTACCCCGGGGAGTGCTTCGTGCCGGGCCGCATCAAACGGACTCCGCTGGGGAGCAACGAACCCGCGTTCACCATCGGCGAGCTGGACGGAAGCCGCTCCGACCGGGTCGAGAAGGTGGCCGAGTGGCTGACGCCGGCGGGCGACATCAAGGTCACGGACCGCATCTGGAGCGTCCTCTGGGGCAAGCTGGCCCTCAACCTGATGAGCAACGCCCTGGGCGGCATCACCGGCTACACCACCCACCACCTGTGGTCAGACCCCGACATCGCCGCCGTCGGACTGCTCTGCGGGGCGGAGGCGGCCCTCGTGGCGGACAAGCTCGGGATCGCCATGGACCCGGTGTTCGGCCGGATCCAGGCCCCGGACATGCGCGACGGCATGCTCGGCGACGACCAGGCGTGGCGGCGGGCGATGGCCGAGCTCAACGGGATGGGCGGCGAGCGGGTGGGGGCCAGCGAGAACAAGCCCTCCCTGCTCCAGGACGTCCTGAAGGGACGCCGCACCGAGATCGACTACCTGAACGGGTACGTCGCGACCAAGGCGCCGACGGTCGGGCTGACGGCGCCGGTGAACGCGGCGGTCACCGACCTGATGAAGGAGGTCGAGCGGGGGGCGGTGGAGCGCGGCCCGGAGCGGGTGGACGACCTGCGGTCGATCCTGGCCGCGCATCGCCCGCACTGACCCGCACCGGGCTGCGCGACGACGCCCCTCCCCGGATCGGGGAGGGGCGTCGTCGTGTGGTGTGCGGGCTCAGCCGAGGTAGCGGTCGGCCAGGGCCGCGGAGATCTCGTCGAGCGAGAACTCACCGGAGGGCGAGTACCACTGGGCGGTCCAGTTCATCGCCCCGAACAGCAACAACCGCGCCAGCCGACGGTGGGAGCGGTTCAGGTAGTCCCCGCCCAGCGCGGCCAGCGCGACGTCCCACTCGTGCTCGTACTGGTCGCGCATCCCGATCAGCCGGCTCAGGCTCTCCGGGCTGAGCGACCACCGCTCGTAGAACAACACGCTCATCGCCGCGGGCGACCCCTCCAACAGGGTCCCGACGTGGGCGCGGATCATCGCCCGGAGGGTCTCCCGGGGGTCCATCCCGGCCACGACCGCCGCGTCGATGCGTGCCATCGACTCGGCGAGCCCCTCCTCCACGACTCGGAGGAGGACCTCCTCCTTCGTCTTGAAGTGGTGGAACACGCTGCCCGAGGAGATCCCGGCCTCGCTGGCCAGGTCCCGGACCGTGGTCCCCGAGTAGCCGCGCTCCCGGAACAGCTTCGCCGCCACGGTGAGGATGGTGCGTGCGCGGCCGCTGTCGGGCGTCGAGGAGGCCCGACCGCCCCCGTCGGATCGCAGCTCCGTCATGTGTCGAGGCTACCGACAGGGCTACCGGGTACACCCGGGGCCGGTGGCGTCGCGGACGACCGGGCGGTGGCGGGATCCGCCGAGAACCAGGCGACCCCTGCCGAGACCTCGGCGCGGACCCGCTCGGCGGGCGCAGGTTCCGCCCTGTCGCGCCACCGGCCGAAGACCCTGGCCCCGCCGTCGAGCTCGACGCAGACCACCGTGTACGGCGTGGGCGCCGGAGGATCCTCCAGCGAACGGCACACCTCGACCCAGGAGTAGACCGCACCCGCACCCGCGGAGTGCGTCGTGCCGATCTCCACGCTGCCGCAGTACGGACAGCCCGCGGACGTCGCCTGCCAGCGGCGCCGGCACGATCGGCACTCGAGCAGCCGGATGCCGGTCTCCGGACCGGGTTCCTCGTCGTCGTGCACCGTGTCTCACCTTCCCGAGCTCAGGATGACGGCGGAGCCGTCCATCAAGGTGCCGGAGCTGACGAGTCCGACGTCCGCCCTGCGCAGGTTCCGTTCTCCCGCACCGCCGCGGATCTGTTGCACGGCCTCGGTCACGCAGTTCATGCCGTGCACGTAGCCCTCGGCGAGCAGCCCACCGCCCGTGTTGACCGGCAGCGCCCCCTCGCTACCCGTCTCGCCCGCGCGAACGAACGCGCCCGACTCCCCCTTGTCGACGAAACCGAGGCCTTCGAGTCCGAACAGGACCGCGCTCGAGAAGCAGTCGTAGATCTGCGCGAAGTCCATGTCGCCCGGCGAGAAGCCGGTCTTCTTCCAGATCCGGTCGCCCACCGCGTGCATGCAGTTCCGCGAGAAGTCGTCGGCCAGCAGGATGTCACCGATCTCCCGACCCGGTCGCGGCACCGACGCGAACGTCCCGCCCTCGACGTAGACGGGCGTGGTGTCGAGCGAACGCGCCCGATCGGCCCGGGTCACGACGAACGCGCAGCCGGCATCGACCTCCCGGGTGCAGTCCGCGACCCGGAACGGCGACGCCACCATCGGGGACCGGAAGTAGTCCTCGATCGTCAGGGGGGTCCGCAGGACGGCCCGCGGGTTGTGCGAGGCGTACTCGCGCTGGGCGATCACGACCGCGGCCAGGTCCTCCTCGGTGGCACCGGTCTCGATCATGAACCGTCGGGCCCACATAGCGATGAACTGCGGATAGGCGGTCAGACCGGCCGCGTAGCGGTGGGCGACCGAGTCCGGGACGTCCCCGGCCTGGGCCCGGCCGATCCGGACCCCGCTGCGGCCGTTGAGCGCCCGGTAGACCACGACGGTCCCGGCGAGGCCGGCCCGGATGGCGGCGTCGGCCAACAGCACCAGGTACGCGGCAGACTGCCCGCCCAGGCTCAGGTCGAGCAGGTAGTCGATCCCCTCCACGCCGAGCGAGGTCGCCACTGCCTGCGCCGGGACCGAGTCCCCCATCGAGAAGGTGGCCACCCCGTCCACGTCCTGCGGGGTCATCCCGGCGTCCGCGATCGCGGTCCGGCTCGCCTCCGTGGCGAGTTCGAGCACCGTGCGCCCGGACTCGTAGGAGAAGTCGGTGTACCCCACGCCGACGATGGCGGAGGCGGGTGGTCTCAGAGACATCGAGGCTCAGCTCCCGGGGGCGATCGAGGGCGTGACCCCCGGTTGGTCGTACTGCCACAGCACCTGTTGGCAGCGATGGACGTAGGCCCATCCGTGGGCGTCCCGGCGGTAGGTGTCGGTGTAGCGGAGGCCGCGCACCAGGACCGCCGGGCCCGGCTCGTCGACGGCCAGGGTGGCGATCGCGAACACGACGCCGGACGCGTCGTCGCCGTGGACCGTGTAGGACGCCGAGGCGACCAGATGGATCGACGACCGGAACCGCAGGATCGTCCTCAGCTTCTCGACGATCTCCGCGCGCCCCGACATGACCCACTCCCCGTCCAGGTACTCCGCGGAGGCGTCCGGCCGGAAGGTCCGGCCGACGACGTCGAGGTCGCGGAGGTCCAGACCGTGGAAGTACCGCTCGTTCAACGCGCGGAGGGACTCCTCATCGCCGCTCATCGCTCCCGTCCCGATCCGGCTCGGGCCTCGTCCTCCCGAGGAACTCGTGGAGGCCCCGGTAGGCGGCGCCCTCCACATTCGAGGCGTAGTCGACGACCGTGTCGATCTCCGCGCCGAGACCGACGGGCAGCGGTTCCCGGTTCGCGACCGCCAGCAGCCCCTTCATGGCGCGGACCGTCTCCTCCGGCGTGGTGATCGCGTTCTTCACCAGCGCAACCGTGCGCTCGAGGAGCTCGTCGTCCTCGAACACGTCGGTGACGAGGCCGACGCCCAGTGCCTCCTCCGCCGTCAGCAGGGCATGGGTGTAGAACAGCTTCTTCGCCATCGGCAGGCCCACCGCGCGTGGGAGCCGCTGGCTGCCCCCACCCCCCGGCAGCTGCCAGAATTTGAGATGGCCGTCCCCGATCCGGGCGCTGCGGCCCGCCACGATGACGTCGCACGAGAGGGCCACCTCGAGGCCGCCCGCCACGCAGGCGCCGTTGATCGCCGCGACCGACAGCAACCGGCTCGACTCGAACTTGTCGCACAGCTGCGCGATCGCCTCGAGGAACGCCCGGAAGCGGACCTTGTCCCGGTACAGGTCGAGGTAGGCCTTGAGGTCCCCCCCTGCCGAGAACGCGGGCGGGGAACCGGTCAGGACGACCGCGCGCATCGACGGGTCGTCGAGGAACTCGTCCAGCCGGGCGTTCAGCGCCGCGACCGTCGCGAAGTCGAGCGGATTGCGCTGGGGACCCCGGTTCAGCGTGAGGATGCCGATCCGGCCCGCGGCGGACGAGCGGACCTCGGGCACCACGACGTCGTCGTCCAGGTCGGTGATGGTCACGCACCGTCTCCCTGGCCGAGAGCCGCACGCGTGTCGTCGAGCAGCTTCTTGTACAGGTTCCCGACCAGGATGACGTCGTGGTTCCAGAGCACCAGCTGGTTCCCCTCCTCGATGATCCCGGGGATGCTCGCCGCGTCCTGCACCATGCTCAGCATCCGCACCTCCGGCTGGGCGTTCACCGCCTTGATCACGTGCGCCATCCGGTCGAGCACCTCGGGTGAGTCGAGCGGGACACCACCGAGCCCGGTGGCCAGGTCGGCGTACCCGGGTGCGATCCCGGTCAGGCCCGGCGTCCGCACGATGGCCTCGATGTTCTCGACGCCCTCGGGGTCCTCGATGATCGCCAGGACGATCGCCTCGTGGTCCGCCTGCTCGTGCAGGGCCGTCGTCCCCGGGCCGATCTCCCACAGCCTGCCGTTGCGGGTGTAGCCCTCCCCGCGCGTGCCCCGTGGTGCGTAGCGCGCGGCGCGCACGATCGTCTCCGCGTCCTCCGCGGTCCGGACGTGCGCGACCATGACCCCGGTCGCCCCCGCCTCGAGGATCTGCTGGATGAGGGCGGGCGCCGTGGTGCCCACGCGGACGATCGTGTCGAGCCCGGCCGCCTCGGCCGCCCGGATGAGGTTCTGGATGGACTCCAGGCTGCGGAGTCCGTGCTCGTGCTCCAGCACGACGTAGTCGTAGCCGACCCATCCGACGATCTCGATCAGTGCCGGGTCGACGAAGTCGTGGAGGGTCCCGACCAGGGTCTCCCCCTCGTCCAGCCTTGCCCGCATGCTCTTGCGCCGCGTCGGACGAACCATGGTCACGGCCTCCTTCTTCTCGCTGGATCCTGTCGGACGATACAATTGACCGAGCGCTCGGTCAACGAGCTCCGCCGCCTGCTCCCCGCCCCTCCAGAGCGGCTGCGATCTGGACCGCGAGGTAGCGGGAGTAGATGCGCGCCAACAGGAGGTTGCCCCCGGTGAACCAGAAGCCGGGGTGTCCGGACGGGCGCCAGATCGCGTTCAGCTCGCCCTCGTCGTCGAGACCCCAGACAGGGGAGCAGCGGTCCGCCACCGCGTCCCCGAACAGCCGCCGCGCGGTCTCGCGCATGTTCGCGAAGCCGGTGGCCAGGACGACGAGGTCCGCCTCGAGCAGCGTCCCGTCGTCGAGCACCACGCCGGTCTCGACAAGCTCCCGCACACCGCCGCTCGCGAGCCCGATCTTGCCGTCGACGATCAGCTGGGAGCACCCGACGTCGATCACCAGGCCTCCGCCCCGCCGCAACGCGCGCCCCATCAGCCCACCGGTCGAGACGCCGTCGTCGAGCTGGAAGCCGCGCGCCGTCAACCCGTCCAGCAGCTCCCGGTCCAGGTCCCCGATCGCCCGCGCGGTCTCGCCGCCGAACTGCAGGGCGAGCGGGATCGGCAGGCTCAAGTTGATCAGGTCCGCGTCCTCCGTGGGCGGCCCGCCCTCCTCGTAGAGCCCGGCGAACAGGGTGGGGATCCCGCGCTCCTGGCTCATCAGGTAGATCGGGGACCGCTGGACGATCGTCACCTCCGCGTCGTGCTCGTAGAGGTCCTTGGCGATGTCCTGGCCGCTGTTGCAGGCGCCCACCACGACCACCTTGCGGCCTGCCCACCCGTCGCTGCCGGGATGGCGGCTCGAGTGCCGCAGGGTCCCCCGGTACCGCTCGGCTCCCGGGAGCTCCGGGACGTTCGGCTCGGTCAGCGTGCCCGTGGCCAGGACGACGTGGGCGGGGTGGAGCTCCCGCTCGGTCCCGCCGGGCCGCCGCACGCGCACCGTCCAGCGGCCGGTGTCGTCGTCGTAGGTGGAGTCGAGCAGCTCAGCACCCGTCCAGACGTCGAGCTCCATCGTCTGGGCGTAGCCCTCCATCCAGTCCGCCAGCTTGTCCTTCGGCGTGTAGACGGGCCAGGACTCGGGGAAGGGCAGGAACGGGAAGTGGTCGGCCCAGACCGGGTCGTGCAGCACGAGCGACTCGTACCGGTTGCGCCAGTTGTCACCGACCCGCGGGTTCTTCTCGAGCACCAGCGTACGGACGCCCATCAATCCGAGGTGGGCGGCGATGCCCAGCCCGGACTGCCCGGCGCCCACCACGACGACGGCCGGCTCGTCCTCGAACGCAGCGGCCGCCTGCCGCCGCTGCGCCCACGTCAGCCCCGACTCCCGATCCTGGACCGGCCTACGGTCGGCGAGGGCGAGCTCGTGACCGCGCAGCTCGTACAACGCGGTCATCACGGTCCACGCCCGCCAGACCCCGTCGATCCCCGGGACGAGCCGGACCACGCCCTTGCCGCGCCCCGCGCCGGTGTCGAACTCGACGAAGCCCTGGATCCACCGAGTGTCCGCGGACGCCTCCACCAGGGTCGGCTCGGCGCCCTCCCGGAGCCGGAACCGGGTCAGCCCGGCCAGGGCGAGGCGCTCCTCCAGGACGCCGCGGAGGGCGGCGGCGCCGTGGAACGTCCGAAGGTCCCAGCCCAGGACCACGACGTCGCGCCACCACCCGTCGTCGACGAAGAGGCGGACGACCGCGTCGACGTCCCGGGAGTCGAGCGCGCGGGCGAACTCGTCGACCCAGTCGCGAAAAAGCTGCTCGGGCTGCGACGACGTCCGGACGGGTTCGGCGATGTCGGTCATGTGGTCCCCATGTCTTCCACTCCTGCCCTTCGACGACGTCGGCGGCGGCGTCGCCTTCTTCGGTCCCGGCGAGCGCCCCGTCACGCGACCGTGACGGGGCGTGCCGCAGACCCGGTCAGTCGACTGCCCGCTGCCACTGGACGCTCTTGCGCTCCGGCCAGACACCGGAGGTCGCCAGCCAGTTGACGAGGGCCGAGTTGACCTCCGTCGGCCGTTCCTGCTGGACCCAGTGACCGGAGGTGATGGACACCGAGGTCAGGTCGCGAACGTAGCGACGCATGTCGTCGGCGAGGGGGGAGACGATGCTTTCGCACCAGTAGTCGTACTCGGAGAGGACGAACAGCACGGGCATGTCCAGGTAGTGGCCGTTGACCGACCGCGCGTAGTACTCGGCGTTGGCCTCGAAGTTCATGTAGTACGAGTTCGGCCCGAAGAACCCGTTGCGCGACATCGAGCTGACGTAGCCGTGGAGGTCCTCCACGGTGAGCAGGTCGGGGTCGAGGGGCCCGTCGGGCGCGCCCTCGTCGCCCTCGAACCATCCCCCTCGTGCACGGACTCCCGCGGTGACCAGCGGCGTCTTGCCCCCCTCCGGGTCCCCCTTCGTCATCATCGCCTTGACGAGGGCGCCCGGGTTCGCCTCGAAGGCACGCTGCGCGTCGGGGAAGTTGTCCCGGTAGAAGTACATGTAGTCCCACTGGCCGGCGGGGTGCTCGTCCTCCGGGTAGATGTCCCGGTTGATCACGGTCAGCAGGTGGTCGATCCCGCGCTCGTGCGCCATGTACGGCAGGCCGAGGCTCGCGACGGCGAGACAGCGCTCCGGATGGTGGCTGGCCACGCTCCAGGTGATCGGGCTACCCATGTCGTGGCCGACCCAGACCGCCTTCTCCGCCCCGAGACCGTCGAGGAACGAGATCAGCATGCGGACGATGTTCTCGGTCGCGTAGCCCTCGTGGCTGTCGAACCTGACCGAGCGGCCGTACCCGGGCATGTCGAGCGCGATCGCCCGGAAACCGAGGCTGCCCAGGTGCGGGAGCTGGTGGCGCCAGCTGATCGACAGCTCGGGCCAGCCGTGCACGAAGATGACCAGAGGTCCGTCCTCGGGTCCGGACGCGAGGTAGAAGAAGTGACCGCCGTCGACGTCCGCGTGGTGCTCAGTGACTCGACCGATCTCCATGAGTGTCCCTTCAGCGTGGGCACGACGTCGTGCCGTGTCGAGCGGGTGCCGGCCACATGACCGGCCCCGGCCCCGGGCGAACCCTTGCAGGCACCGAACGCCGGCCGGGTGGACATTTCGTATCATGACCCAGGTCACAGGTCAACCAAGCGCTCGGTCAATCGCGCTCGATCCACTCACGGTCCCCCACCCTCCACGAGGAGTGACGGCCGGGACTCCGGTCGCCTTGATGACCAGCTGAGAAGCCCAATCGAGGACGCCGATCGCCGAGCGGTCCTGCCGACTCCACGACTTCGGCTCTTGTCGAAACCGAGCGCTCGGTCAATACTGCGTGCAGTTCTCTGTGAGGCGAGTCACCGGTCGTCCGGACGGGCCCGTCCTCGCGGTACGGCACCACGACGCGGAGGTCGAGACGATGGGCAAGCTCGAGGGCAAGGTCGCCTTCATCACCGGGGCAGCCAGGGGCCAGGGGCGCAGTCACGCCCTCCGGCTGGCGGGCGAGGGTGCGGACATCATCGCGGTGGACATCTGCAAGCAGATCCCGTCGGTGCGGGCACCGATGTCCGTGCCCGACGACCTGGACGAGACCGTCGCGCTCGTGAAGGACCTCGGTCGACGCATCGTCGCCCGCCAGGCGGACGTCCGTGACCTGGTCGGACTGACCCGGGCCCTCGAGGAGGGCGTCTCGGAGCTGGGCCCGGTCGACATCGTCCTCGCGAACGCGGGCATCGCCCCCCAGGGGCAGCCCGAGGACCCGGGCGAGCTCGCGACCATCGCCCGTGACGTGATCGACGTCAACCTGATGGGTGTCTGGAACACCGTCGTCGCGACGGCTCCGGGCATGATCGAGCGGGGGCGCGGTGGAGCCATGGTGCTCACCAGCTCGACCCAGGGCATCCACGGCCGAGGGGGCGACGGTTCGGCGGCCACCTCGGCCTACACGGCGTCGAAGCACGGTGTCGTCGGGTTGATGCGCTCGTTCGGACACTGGCTCGCCCCGCACAGCATCCGGGTGAACACCATCTGCCCCACCGGCGTCGCGACCCCGATGGTGCAGAACGACGTGGTGACCGCGTGGATCGAGAACAACCCCGAGGGCGCCTCGCAGGTCGCGAACCTGATGCCGGTGCCGCTGATCGAGCCCGCCGACCTCAGCAACGCCATCCTGTTCCTCGTGAGCGACGAAGGCCGCTACATCACCGGCGTCAACCTCCCGGTCGACGCCGGCTTCATGATCAAATGACCGCCGGCCGGGCCACCGGACCCGCCCCGGAGATCCGCCTGGATGGCATCACGAAGTCCTTCGGGTCGCACATGGCCCTGCACCCGATCGACCTACGCCTGGAACCGGGACGAGTCGTCGGGCTGATGGGCCCCAACGGGGCCGGGAAGTCGACGCTGATCAAGATCCTGGACGGGATCCACAGCCCGGACCGGGGTGAGATCCGCCTGGGCGCGACCGTGGTCGGATCGCTCGCCGGCCGGCCCGAGGTCGCCTTCATCCACCAGGACCTCGGGCTCGTCGACGACCTCACGGTCCTCCAGAACCTCCGCCTCGGTCAGCCTCCGCTGCGCCGCGCCGGCCTGCTGGACCGCGCACGCGAGACGGCCGCGGCCCAGCGGGCCCTGGCGGCGGTCTCGGTGGACCTGCCGGTGGAGACGCCGGTCGGGAGGCTCGCCCCGGGCGAGAGGACGCTGGTCGCCATCGCCCGGGCGTTCGACCGCGGCGCCACGGTGCTCTTCGTCGACGAGGCGACCTCCACGCTGCCGCCCGGCGAGGCGAAGCGGGTCCTGGACTCCCTCAAGGTCAAGGCCGCCGAGGGTGCCACCGTCGTCATGGTCACGCACAAGCTGTCCGAGATCCTCGACGCGGCCGACCGGGTCGTCGTCCTCATCGACGGCAGGGTGGTGGAGGACGCCCCCTCGGCGGCGCTCGATCGTGCCGCGCTGGTGCGGATGCTGGTCAGGTCGGAGAGTCCCGCCGCCGCCGTCGAGGACGCGGCCCTGACACCCGGCGACACCCTCGTCGAGCTGGACGGGGCCGTCGGCGGCGCCGTCGGCCCGGTGACGCTCCGGCTGCGCAGGCACGAGGCGGTGGGTGTCACGGGTCTGACGGGGTCGGGTCTGCACGACCTCGCCCACCTGGTGCACGGATCCACTCCGCTCGCAGCGGGCAGGATGTCGATCGCACCCGGTGTCCGCCGCGCGCTCGTCCCGCCGAACCGGGAGACCCAGGGTGGGTTCGACCGGCTGAGCGTGCGGGAGAACCTCACGCTCGGCGCACTGGACCGGTTGCGGGGGCGTTCGGGGCTACTCGACCTCCGGGCAGAGCGCTCGACCGCCGGTTCGTCGGTGGAACGCCTCTCGATCGCCCCACCCGACCCGGAGGCGCGGTACGGCTCGCTCTCGGGCGGCAACAAGCAGAAGGTCATCCTCGGCCGGCTGCTCCTGCAACGGCCCGACGTGTTCGTCCTCTGCGAGCCGACCCGCGGGGTCGACATGACGACCCGGGAACAGATCTACGCGATCGTCCGCACCCTCACCCGGGAGGGCGCCGCCATCCTGGTCGTGACCTCCGACGCGGAGGACCTCTTCGCGGTGTGCGACCGGATCGGGGTCGTCGCGGATGGACGTCTGTCCCCGCTGCGGCCGGTCTCCGAGATGGCCGAGTCCGAACTCGAGTCGGTGGTCTGAGCATGCGCGCACGCAAGGACCACCCCTGACCACTGGAGTGACATGCTCCCGCCGACCGTGGAGACGCCGGACCACCCGACCTCCACCCACCGACCCGGACGGCTGCGGGGCGCCGGTCTGCCCGACCTGCTCCGCAGCGACCTCGCGGGCAGGGCCTGGACCACGGCCGCCTTCCTGCTGATCTTCGCCGGCTACGCGGTGTGGCTCGGCAGCAGGTTCCTGAACGTGGGCGCCCGCCTGCTGGACCTGCACCAGAACATCCCGATCATCCTGCTCGGCTTCGCCGTCCTGGCCACCCTGGTCGCCGGGCAGTTCGACCTGTCCGTGGCCTCGATGTCCACCCTCGCCGCGTTCCTGGCCGTGGGGCTGGCGGTCGAGG
Organism: Pseudonocardia pini; assembly: GCF_013870575.1. GTDB lineage: Bacteria > Actinomycetota > Actinomycetes > Mycobacteriales > Pseudonocardiaceae > Pseudonocardia > Pseudonocardia pini. The sequence continues at coordinate 4,055 of NZ_JACBXB010000024.1, read as the reverse complement.
AGAGGTGGCCGTTCGGGCTCGTCCTGGTGACGTGCCTCGCCATCGGGGTGGTGGGGGGCCTGGTCAACGGCCTCATCGTCGTTCGTATGCGGGTGAACGCGTTCATCGCCACCCTCGGGACCGGCGGGATCCTGAGCGGGTTCGCGCTGGTGTACTCGGACGGCGCCGCGGTCGTCTCGAACCCGACGAGCGGTCGGCTGCCGGAGTGGTTCTTCGGTCGACCGACCTCCCTGGGTTCCTTCACGGCGAAACCGCCCGCCTTCGTGGTCTGGGCGGTGGTGGCCCTGGCGGCCGCGGCCGTCGTCGTGGTGCTCCGACGACACCGGCCGCAAGGGGTGCCGATCCGTCGATGGACGCTCGGACTGATCGGCGCGGTGATCGCGATCCTCGTCCTGCTCGCCACGGTGGCGGATCTCCCGGCGTGGCTCGGCCAGGTGTCGTGGATGATCCTGCTGCTCGGGGCGGTCGCGGTCGTCCTCTGGGGTCTCGTCGGGTTCACCGTCTTCGGTCGTCACCTGAAGGCGACCGGGTCCAACCCCGCCGCCGCGCGTCTCGCGGGGGTGCACACCGACGGCGTCACGATCAGGGCGTTCGTCGTGGGCGGGGTGCTCGCCGCCCTGTCGGGGGTGACCCTGGCAGCAACCCTCGGCTCGGCCAGCCCCGGCATCGCGGAGCCCTATCTGCTGCCCGCGTTCGCCGCGGCGTTCGTCTCGACGGTCATCCTGTCCAACGGCGGGTTCACCGTCTGGGGCACCCTGCTCGGCGGCGTCGTCGTGGTCTGGATCGGGCAGGGGCTCGTGATCGGCGGCGTGAGCTACACCTGGACCGGCATCGTCAACGGTCTCGTCCTCGTCCTCGCCGTCGGGCTGCCCGCCCTGCTGCGCAGGCGACGCACCTAGCACCCGCCCGCATGAAGGCCGGCGCAGTACAGAACCGCCCGCCAGGGCGGCCGGACACCCAGGAGGTAGGACGACATGGCTCGTGATCAGAGACGATCCGGCGGTCGATGGCTCGTCGGCGCGGCCGCGCTGACACTGGTCCTCGCCACGGGTTGCGCGGGGTCCGCCGGATCGCCCAGCGGGGCCGCACCCACCGGGACCGTACCGGCCTCGCCCGCGGTCGAGCGGGCCGCGGCCGAGGTGTCGAAGGGCATGGATCCGGCCGGGTTCACCTTCCCGATGCCGACCGATCCGGTACCCCGCAGGCAGGCGCGGGTCGCGATCATCTCGGTCGGCCAGAACAACCCGGCCGGGGTCACCCAGACCACCGTGGCCACCGAGGCCGCGGGGGCGATGGGCTGGGAGATGACCGTCTTCGACTCCGCCGGGGACGCGGTGAAGGCTCAGAACTTCATCGTGCAGGCGACCGAGTCGGGGTTCGACGCGATCATCATCCAGTCGTACGACGTGACGAACTTCCAGGGTGCGGTCGAGGCCGCCCTGGACCGCGGCGTCACGATCGGCTGCATCTCGGCCTGCACCGCGTCGGGGGTGCTCAAGGACCGCGTCATCGACACCGGGATCGACTTCGCGGCCCAAGGTCGCCTGATGGGCGCCAACATCCTGGCGTCGAAGGGCGAGCAGGCCAACGTCATCGGCGTGTCCGACAAGGAGTTCCCCGGTGTCGACCAGCGGGTCGCCGCGGCCAAGCAGTACCTGTCCGAGAACTGCCCGGGATGCCCGTGGCAGGACGAGTCGATCGTGATCGCCGACATCCTGGATCCCGGGCCGCCGTTCTGGACCGCCATGCTGTCGAGCAACCCGCAGGGCTCCGGTCCGAATACGGTCCTGCAGGGCATGGGTGACGCGGTGGCTCCCGCCATGGCCCAGACGGCGGTGCAGGCGGGCCGCACCGACATCACGATCCAGAGCTTCGAGGGCTACCCGCAGGGCATCGCCCTGCTCAGGAGCGGTGGGTACCCGTACGAGACGACCACCGCGGGCTCGTTCGGATTCCAGGCCTGGGCGGTGGTCGACCTGATCGCCCGGAAACTCGCGGGCCAGCCGCTCTGGCAGGGCGCCGACAAGCTGGGCTCCCCCCTGATCAAGGCGGAGAACCTGGACCGCTTCCCCGAGCCTTCGCTGTTCGTCCCGCCGGCCCAGGCCGACTTCAGGGAACGCTTCACGGCCCTGTGGACCGCCGCCGCATGAGCAGCCACACGGCACCGAGGACACCTGATCCCTCCACATCGGACTCACTGCCGGGGCTCGACCTCGACCGGTTGTGCGAGTACCTCGAGCGAGCCCGTCCCGGGTTGCTCGGCGGCCCGGTGCGGGCACGGCTCGTCACCGGCGGCAGGTCGAACCTGACCTACGAGGTGACGGACGGCCGACGGTCCTGGATCGTCCGCCGCCCCCCGCTCGGACCCGTCCTCGGCACGGCCCACGACATGGCCCGCGAAGCCCGGGTCCTCGCCGCGCTCGGCCCCACCGAGGTCCCGGTGCCCCGCGTCGACCTGTTCTGCGAGGACCCGACCGTCATCGGCGCGCCGTTCATCGTCATGGAGAGGGTCGGCGGTCGGACCTACCGTCGGGCCGCGGAGATCGCACCATCCGGTGTCGCCGCCGTCCGGACGATGTCGACGCACCTGGTGAACACCCTCGGGGCGATCCACTCCGTCGATCCCGTCGCGGCGGGCCTCGCCGACCTCGGACGGGCGGAGGGATTCCTGCACAGGCAGGTCCGTCGTTGGAGGATCCAGCTCGGCCGCGCCGGCGACCGCGGGCTCGCCGGCGCCGACGCGCTCCACGCCGCCCTGGCGTCCGGCGTCCCTGAGGCCGGTCGGACGAGGCTCGTCCACGGGGACTACCGGCTGGACAACGTGCTCGTCGACGCCGAGCACCGCGTCACCGGAGTGATCGACTGGGAGCTGGCGACACTCGGCGACCCCCTCACCGATCTCGCGCTCCTGCTCGTCTACCACCGGATGGCCAGGTCCCATCCGTCGCTGACCCCGGACGCCCCGACCGCACCAGGATTCCTCTCGGAGGCCGAGACACTCGATCGCTACGCAACGGTGTCGGGGCTGCCCGTCCCGGACATGGGCTTCTATCTCGGGCTCGCCTACTTCAAGATCGCCGTGATTCTGGAGGGCGTCCGCCTGCGGAGCGAACAGGGCCATCCCGTGAAGGTCGAGGGCATCGAGTCCGCCGCGGAGGAGCTGCTGGACGCGGGACTGGCGGCCGTCCGGGAGCAGCCATGACGGAGCCGCGCCGCTCGGCGGACCGCGTCGAGGGCTGCGGCCCGTCGACGTCCGTCACGGGTCGCCTTCCGCTGTCGCCTGCGCGGTCACCGCGGCGATCGCGCCGCCCACCGAACGCACCGCGTCCGCGGCGGTGTCCAACGCCCCGACCAGCGCGAAGAAACCGTGTGCCATCGAGTCGTAGCGGTGGACCGTCGTCTCCACGCCCGCGGCGGCGAGCCGCCGGGCGTAGGCGAGCGACTCGTCCCGCAGCGGGTCGTACTCCGCCACCACGACCACCGCCGGGGGGAGCTCGCTGAGGTCCTCGACGACACAGGGCGACGCGTCCGGGGAGATCCGGTCGGCCTCGCGGGGCACGTACTGGGACCAGAACCAGTCCATGTCGTCCGCGCTGATCAGCATCTGGTGGCCGTGCTCGGCGTAGGACCGCGAGTCCATCCGGTGGTCGGTGACCGGGTAGACGAGGACCTGCAGGTCGATCCGCGGCGCACCGCGGTCCCGCGCGCGCCGGGCGACGACGGCGGCGAGGTTGCCTCCCGCGCTGTCCCCCATCACCGTCAGCGCGGTACCCGGGGCGAGACCGCGGGCCACCCATGCGACGACGTCGTCGGCGTCGTCGACCGCCGTGGGGAACCGGTGTTCGGGCGCGAGCCGGTACCCCACGCTCACGATCTCGCAGCCGCTGTGCAGGGCGAGGCTGCGACACAGGAGGTCGGCCTCGTCGAGCCCGCCGAGGACCCAGCCCCCGCCGTGGAGGTACACGACCACGCCGGACACCGGACCGGGGAGGGCCCGGTAGCGTCGGACGGGCACGGTTCCCCCACGCACCGTCACCTCGACGTCGTCGACGGTG
>NZ_JACBXB010000249.1 GCF_013870575.1 Pseudonocardia pini | reverse complement strand
CGGCGTCGGCGACCGGCCAGTCGCCGTGCAGGAGCGCGTCGAGGAGCCGGAAGACCTCCGGGCCGGGCAGGACCGAGCCGGGTGGGCGGCAGACGTCGCACACCGCGCCGCCCCCGGCGACGCTGAACGCGCGGTGCGGGCCGGGCGTGGCGCACTTGGCGCACTCCGTGATCGAGGGGGCCCAGCCCGCGTGGCTCATGGCCCGCAGCAGAAAGGCGTCGAGGATCAGGGAGGAGTCCCGTTCGCGGCCCGCGAGGGCCCGGATCGCGCCCACGAGCAGCAGGTAGACGCGCAGCGAGTCGCCGCCGCCCTCCTCGGAGACCAGCCGGTCCGCCGTCTCCAGGATCGCGCAGCCCGCCGTGTACCGGGAGTAGTCGGAGACGACGCCCGAACCGAAGGCGTCGATCGTCTGGCACTGGGTGATGACGTCCAGGCTGCGGCCCGCGTAGCACTGGACGTCGACGTGGTTGAACGGCTCCAGCCGGGCGCCCCACCGCGAACGGGTGCGCCGCACGCCCTTCGCGACCGCGCGGATCTTGCCGCAGCGCCGGGTCAGCAGCGTGACGATCCGGTCCGCCTCGCCGAGCTTCTGCACGCGCAGCACCACGCCGGTGTCGCGGTACAGGGTGCTCACCGGTGAAGCCTACGACCCGCGGGAGCCCGCCGCGTCCGCGACACTCGCCGGTGGGTCACGGCGGGGCAGGGCGGAACGGGCGCTCCACGTCCGGCCCCTTCTGCACGGTCAACGCGGTCCCGGCGGGCACCTCGTGCCAGAGCCCGGGGAGGTCGGTCAGCGGCTCGGAGACGACGGCGCGGGAGTCCTCCGCGAAGTGCTGCCACCGCTCGTCGTCGGGATAGAGCGAACGCAGCGACTCGACCTCCTCGCTGACGTAGAGGGTGTTCACCACGGGTCCGCTGGCGTACCGCGCGGCGTGCAGCCGCTCGCCGTCGGTCACCCCGACCGTCATCTGCAGCGGCTCCGCGATCCCCGCCGCGTGCCCGACGGCCTCGACGAACCCCGCCATCCGCTCGAGCCCGCCGATCGGGTCGGTCTCCATGCCGAAGGTCAGGGCCAGGAAGAACATCAGCTCCGAGTCCGTGCTGCCCCCGATCGCGCCGAACAGCTCCGGCGAGACCGCGAGCAGCAGGTCGCGCCGGATCCGGTCGAAGTCCGCGATGTAGCCGTTGTGTACGAAGAGCCAGTTGCGGTACCGGAAGGGATGGCAGTTCGTCTGCTGCACGGGGGTGCCGGTCGCGGCCCGCACGTGCGCCAGGAACAGCCCCGACCGGACCTCGCCCGCGACCTCGCGGAGGTTCGCGTCCCCCCAGGCCGGGGACTCGCTGCGGAACAGGGCCGGTTCGGGGCGCAGCCCGTACCAGCCCAGCCCCACGCCGTCGCCGTTCGCGGTGGCCATGTCCGGCGCCGCCCGCCTGCTCTGCTCGATCAGCGAGTGCGTGGTGTCGTGCACCAGCTCCCTCGGCTCGATCGGGCTCCCGTGGTACCCCAGCCAGCGACACATGGGCCCAGCATCGCCCCGTCCGCGACCCGGTGACACCGCCTCCGGTGGATCCGACCTGGGCCGTTCGGCCCTGCCGTCGATCAACTGTGGACGGCTAGCGTCCAGCGACTGTGAGCACACCCCGGCGAGTCGCGATCGCCTGCCAGGGCGGGGGCAGCCACACCGCGTTCACCGCGGGCGTGCTGGCCCGCCTGCTCCGCGCGCCGGAGCTGCGGGACCAGCAGGTCGTCGGGCTGTCCGGGACGTCCGGGGGCGCGATCTGCGCGCTGCTCGCCTGGGTGGGGCTCGCCGCGGGCAACCGGGAACGCGCGGCGACGCTGCTGGAGGACTTCTGGCGGGACAACTCCGCCCGCAACCCGTTCACGCGTCTGCAGAACGTCGGCATGGTCGCCGCGGGCGCGATGCAGGGCCTCGGCCTGCTGCCCACCACCACCCCGTACGCGATCCCGAAGCCGCTCAGCGGGGTCGACCAGTTCCGCGCGCTGCTGAGCAGGCACGTGGACTTCGACGCGATCACCGTCGACCACGCGGCCGAGCTGCCGATGCTGCTGCTCGGCGCCGTCGACGTGCTGACCGGCGAGTTCCGTGCGTTCGACAGCCGCAAGGACCGGATCACCGCGGACACCGTGCTCGCCTCTGCGGCCATCCCGACCCTGTTCCGGGCGGTCCGCACACACGGCGGGACCTACTGGGACGGGCTGTTCTCGCAGAACCCGCCGGTCCACGACCTGCTGGCCACCGACCCGGACGAGCTGTGGGTCGTCCAGATCAACGCCCCGGCGATCTCCCGCGAGCCGCGCACGCAGACCGAGATCGGCGACCGGCGCAACGGCCTCGCGGGCAACCTGTCTCTGCACCAGGAGCTGGGGTTCATCGAGGCCGTCGACCGGATGCTCGCGAAGGGCGACCTGCGAGACGACCGGGGGTACAAGCACGTCACGGTGCGGGTGATCGAGATGCCCGCCCGGCTGAGCAGCCGGTTCCTCGGGTCGGCGTCGAAGCTCAACCGGGACGTCCGGTTCCTCGACGGCCTGCAGCGGCAGGGCCGCGGGCAGGCCGACCGGTTCCGCGGAGCGCTGGCCTTCGAACGCGCGGTCGTCGCGAAGGACCCCGACGCCCTGCGGGAGGCGACCACAGAGGACGCCGTGCTCCACGCGACCGCGCCCTTCCACCCCCGATCGGGTGTTCCGTTGCGCGCTCATCTGAGTACGGTTCTCGCAGGTGGGACGGAGATCGACCCCACCCGCAAGCAGATCGCCGCGGACCGCGCCACGTGGACGCTGCGGCTGCCGGACGGTTTCGGTCGCGCCGAGGCCGACTTCACCGACGGACGGGTGTCCGGGCTCCGGCTCGGACCCGCCCTCTAGCCCTGGGGGACCCCATGACCGAAGCCTCTGTCGACCCTGACCTGCAGGCGACCGCGAAGACCGTCTGGTGGTTGGCGCTGCTGCGCGGTGTGCTGCTGGTGATCTTCGGGATCGTGGCTCTCGTCTCACCCGGCATCGCCCTCGGCGCGCTCATCCTCGTGTTCGGGATCTACGCGATCATGGACGGCCTCACGGCCGTCGTGATGGGGATCCGGACCCGCAAGAGCGAGAAGAGCTGGGGCTGGATCGTCGCCCAGGGTGTGATCTCGGTGCTCGCGGGCCTGATCGCGCTGGTCTACCCGGGCGCCACCGCCCTGAGCCTGCTGTTCGTGATCGCGTTCTGGGCGATCGTGCTGGGCGTCGCGGCGATCGCCGAGGGGATCCGCAGCCGACGGACGGACGACCGCTGGGGCTGGACCATCGCCAAGGGCGTGCTCGACGTCCTGTTCGGCATCCTGCTGCTCGTCTGGCCCGCCACCGGGATCCTCACCCTGCTCTGGCTGGTCGGGGTGTTCGCGGTCGCGGGCGGGATCGTGCTCGCCGTGCTCGCCTTCCGGATCCGGAAGCTCGCGAAAGCCGCTTGATGACGGCCGAGCCCGCCGACCCCGTCCCGCCGAGCGAGCCCACCGAGCCCCCCGAGCCCACCGGAGCGACCGAACCCACCGGGCCGAGCACCCCGACACCCGCTGCCGCCCAGCGACCCTCCCCCGCGCCCTCGTCGTCCTGCTGGCGGCGGCGTCGGTGGTCATCGTCGCCGCGGGGGTCTCCGCGGTGTCCTGGCTGGTCGGACCCCTGTTCCTGGCCCTGGTCATCGTGATCACCGTGCACCCGGTGCACGGCCGCATGGTCCGGTGGGGGCTGCCGGGCTGGGCCGCGTCGGTCGTCCTGCTGCTCTGCGTCTACGGCGTCCTGATCGTGCTGGCCGGCGTGATCGTGGTGTCGATCGCGCGGCTCGCGACCGTGCTCCCGGGATACGCGGCCGAGGGCAGCGCGTTGATCAGCGGCGCGACGGCGCGGCTCGCCGCGCTCGGGATCGGCGCGGACCAGCTCCGGGAGATCGCCGCATCGCTGAGCCCCGGCCGGCTCGTCGGGCTGGTCAGCGGCCTGCTGCTGGGCCTAACCGGCCTCCTCGGCAACCTCGTCTTCCTGCTCTCGCTGCTGCTGTTCCTGTCGGTCGAGGCCGCGGGCGTCGACCGCAGGCAGACCCTGCTCGCCGAGGACCACGCGGACGCGGCCGCCGCGCTGTCCCGCTTCGCCACCGGCACCCGCCGCTACATCGCCGTGAACACGGTGTTCGGGCTGATCACCGGCGCGGTCGACGCCGTGTTCCTCACGATCCTCGGCGTCCCGCTGGCGGTCCTGTGGGGGCTGCTGGCGTTCATCACCAACTACATCCCCTACGTCGGGTTCTGGATCGGGCTCGTGCCGCCGATGATCCTCGCGCTGCTGGTCGGCGGCTGGCCGCTGATGGTGTGGGTGGTGGTGATCTACCTCGTCGTCAACTTCGTCCTGACGTCGGTGATCCAACCCAAGTTCGTGGGCGACGCGGTCGGGCTCTCGGTCACCGTCGTGCTCATCGCCCTGGTGTTCTGGGGGTGGCTGCTCGGGCCGGTCGGGGCCGTGCTCGCCACCCCGCTGACGCTGCTGGTGAAGGTGCTCCTCGTCGACGTCGACCCCAAGGCCCGGTGGGCGAACGCGCTGCTGGGGACGACACCGCCGGTGTATCGCGCGGACCCGGACGAGGCGCTCCCAGAGGAGTCGTCAGGAGGCGGTGTCGATGGCGGAGATCAAGCCCGGCCGGCGGCAGGCCGAGATCGACGGTGACTTCGTGGTGTTCCTGATCGGTGCCCGGCTCACGCCGTCCGCCCCTCAGAAACCCAGCTTCCGCAGCTGACGGGGGTCCCGCTGCCAGTCCTTCGCCACGGTGACGTGCAGGTCCAGGTAGATCTTGGTGCCGAGCAGCGCCTCGATCTGCGCGCGCGCCGCGGTGCCGACCGCGCGGAGCCGCTCGCCCTTGTGGCCGATCACGATGCCCTTCTGGCTGGACCGCTCCACGAAGATCGTGGCGTGGACGTCGAGCATCGGGTTGTCGGCGGGCCGGTCCTCCCGCGGGATCATCTCGTCGATCGTGACGGCGATGGAGTGCGGCAGCTCGTCCCGGACGCCCTCGAGCGCGGCCTCGCGGATCAGCTCGGCGACGAGGGTCTCCTCGGGCTCGTCCGTGAGCTCGCCGTCCGGGTAGAGCGGCGGGCCCTCGGGGAGCCTGCCGACCAGCAGGTCCGAGAGGAGCTGCACCTGGAAGCCGCTCTTCGCCGAGCACGGCACGACCTCGGCGAACTCCATCAGCCCGGTCATCTGGGTGAGCCGCTCGGCGACCTGCTCGGGGTTCGCCTTGTCCGTCTTGGTGACGACGCCGACGACGGGCGTGCGGCCCGCGACGGACTTCAGCTCGTTGATGATGAACTCGTCGCCGCGGCCGACCGGCTGGTCGGCGGGCACGCAGAAGCCGATCACGTCGACCTCGGCCCAGGTCTCCCGGACGACGTCGTTCAGCCGCGAGCCCAGCAGCGTGCGCGGTTTGTGCAGGCCGGGGGTGTCCACCACGACGAGCTGCGCGTCCGGCCGGTGCACGATCCCCCGGATCGCGTGCCGGGTGGTCTGCGGGCGCGACGAGGTGATCGCGATCTTCGCCCCGATGAGGGCGTTGGTCAGCGTGGACTTGCCCGCGTTGGGCCGTCCGACGAAGCAGGCGAAGCCGGACCGGAAGTCCTCCGGCCATGATCCGAACGAGGTCATAGCGGTCCCAGGGTCTCGCCGGTGAGCTTCTGCAGGATCTCGCGGCCGATCGGCAGTGCGGCCGTCGCAGCGGGTGAGGGGGCGTTCAGCACGTGCAGGATCGACCCCGCACCGCGCCCCTGCTCGACGAACAGGAAGTCGTCCACCAGTGTGCCGTCCGCCTTCACGGCCTGGGCCCGCACCCCGGCGCCCGCGGGCACCAGGTGCTCGGCCCGGACCTCGGGCAGCATCCGCTGGATCTGGGCGACCATGGCCTTCTTCGAGAACGAGCGGTACACCTCGCCGAGCCCGTAGCGCCAGTGCCGCTGCGCGACCTTCACGGTGCCCGGGTAGGCGAGCGTGCCGAGCAGCTCCTTCGGCTTCACCGCGCCCCACGAGTAGCCCTCGCGGGCCAGGGCGAGGACGGCGTTCGGGCCTGCGTGCACGTGCCCGTCGATCCCGCGGGTCGCGTGGACCCCGAGGAACGGGAAGGCCGGGTCCGGGACCGGGTAGATCAGGCCCTTGACCAGCTCCGCCGCGTCCTCGGTCAGGCCCGAGTACTCGCCGCGGAAGGGGATGATCCGCACGCCGGGGTCGGCGCCCGCGGCCTTCGCGAGCTCGTCGGACCGCAGCCCGCCGCAGACGACCGCCTGGGCGCCGAGCAGGTCGCCGGAGTCGGTCCGCACGACCACGTCGTCGGTGCGGGGCGCCAGCCCGGTCACCGTGCGGCCGAGGTGGATCTCGCCGCCCTCCTTGGCCACGAGCTCGCCGAGCCTCTCGGCCACGGCGCGGTAGTCGCAGATCCCGGTCGACGGGACCCAGAGCGCCTCGAGCCCGCGGACGTGCGGCTCGCGCTCCCTCATGCCCTGCGCGTCCAGCCGCCGGGTCTCGACGCCGTTGGCCCGCCCCCGTCGTTCCAGCTCCGCGAGCCGGGGCAGCTCCTCGGGCTCGGTGGCCACGACGAGCTTGCCGGAGACCTTGTGCGGCAGGTCGTGCTCGCGGCAGAACGCGACGGTCTCGGCGCACCCCGCCACCGCGAGCCGCGCCTTGTACCCGCCGGGGGCGTAGTAGAGCCCGGAGTGGATCACGTTGGAGTTGTTGCCCGTCTGGTGGTCCGAGAGCCGGGGCTCGCGCTCGACCACGGCCACCGACCGTCCACTGCGGACCAGGGCGTGCGCGGTGGCGAGGCCGACGATGCCCCCGCCGACCACCACGACGTCGAACCTCGGGGTGGTGCTCACGCCGCCACCACGTGGTCAGGGGCCGAGCGGGGTGGACGGGCGCCGTGGGTCACCACGCGGGGGGTCACGCGGGCTCCAGGACGGCGACGACCTCGCCGCTGGTGTTCGCGACGATCACCGAGGCGGTCGCCGTGAGGTCGCGGACGGCGGCGACCGACGCGTCGTCGGGCTCG
>NZ_JACBXB010000248.1 GCF_013870575.1 Pseudonocardia pini | reverse complement strand
GCAGGTCCCGCTGCCCCGCCAACGCGGCCTCGATGCCGTCGAGGAACCGCTCGGTCGAGCGCAGGACCAGCGCGGACGCGACCCCTCGCCGGTCGCCGAACTCGCTGTAGAGCGTCTGTCTGCTCACCCCGAGCCGCGCCGCGAGCTCGGGCATCCCGAACCGCCCGGCGACGACGAGCTCCTCGGCCACGTCGAGGGCGTCGGCACGCAGCTGGGCGCGGGCACGGCGGACCATGGGACGCATCCCCGCATCCTGGACAGCTCACCGTCAACCGTCAACGATCTGGACACATCTGTCTGATCTGTCTACGGTCGGCCGCATGGCCATCGTCGACCAGGTCCGTGCCGATCTCCGGAGCCGGTACTCCTCCGTGCTCACCCTCCCGCTGCCCGGCGCGGTCGACCGCGCGCTGGGCGAGCCCGGCGCCCCGTCCGCCTACGGGCCGGTGCCCGCGGGCGCGAAGGAGATCCCCGGCGACTTCGGCCTGCCCGTGCTCGGCCACACCCTCGGCTACGTCCGGCTCGGCAGCGACCTCACCCGGCGCCGCACCGAGCGCTACGGGCCGGTGTGGTGGATGGGCGGGCCGTTCGGCCGGTCGATCGTGGTCACCGGGCCCGAGGCGACCCGCGAGGTGCTGGTCAACCGGGACAAGGCCTTCTCGCAGGAGGGCTGGCGGTCGATGATCGACCGGTTCTTCCACCGCGGCCTGATGCTCCTGGACCTCGACGAGCACAAGGCGCACCGACGGATCATGCAGGAGGCGTTCACCGCGCCGCGGATCGCGAGCTACGTGGAGCAGGCCGCGCCCGTCGTGCGGGCGGCCGTGCCCACCTGGTCCGGGCGGATGCGGCTGTACCCGGCGCTCAAGCAGATGACCCTCGACGTGGCCGCGCGGGTGTTCATGGACGCCGGACCCCAGTCGCAGGAGATCAACCGCGCGTTCGTGGACTGCGTGCGGGCGGCGAACGCCTTCGTGCGGCACCCGTTGCCGGGCACCCGCTGGAGGAAGGGGCTGGCCGGGCGGGCCACGCTGGAGAGGTGGTTCCGCGAGGCACTGCCCGCCAAGCGCGCCACGCACGGTGACGACCTGTTCAGCGCCCTCTGCCACGCGACGACGCCGGAGGGCGAGACCTTCTCCGACGCCGACGTCGTCAACCACATGATCTTCCTGATGATGGCCGCGCACGACACCTCGACGACCACCACGGCGTCCGCGGCCTACCACCTCGGCCTGCACCCGGAGTGGCAGGAGAGGGCCCGCGCCGAGTCGCTCGCGCTGGGCGACGGGCCACTGGGCGTCGAGGAGCTGAGGTCCCTCACCACCCTGGACCACGTGGTGTCCGAGGCGCTGCGGCTCGACGCGCCGGTCCCCGTCGTCCTGCGGACGGCGGTGCGGGACACGCAGGTCGCCGGGTACCACGTGCCCGCGGGCGCGCGGGTGACCGTGGCACAGGCGGTGAACCACTACGACCCGACGTGCTGGGCGGAGCCCGCGGTCTTCGACCCCGACCGGTTCGCCGCCCCGCTGAAGGACCGGGACGCGTTCGTGCCCTTCGGCGGCGGTGTGCACAAGTGCATCGGGCTGTACTTCGGGCGCTACGAGGTGATGACGATCCTGCACGAGATGCTGCGGACGCACCGCTGGGAGTCCGAGCCCGGACTGCGGTGGGACAACACCTCGCTGCCGGTGCCCGTCGGCGGGATCCCGGTGCGGTTCACGGCTCGGCCCGCTCAGGGATAGGCACCGGCCCGCTTGAGCGTCCGCATCACCGGCGCCGTCTCCACCTCGCCGATCATGGGCAGGGCCCCGATCCGCTCGGTGAGGTAGCGGTACAGGTCCCGCTGGTCGCGGCAGATCGCGGAGACGACGAGGTTGCTGCGGCCCGTGGTCGCCGCGCAGAAGGCGACCTCGGAGTGCGCCGCGATCGCCCGGCCCGCCTCCGCGAGGTGCGCGGGCGACACGGTGAGCCAGAGGCGGGAGTAGGCGTGGTAGCCGAGGAGGTCGTCGGGCACGTCGACGTCGAAGAACAGCAGGCCCGCCGCCCGCAGCGCGTCGATCCGGCGCCCGACGGTCGACTCCGACCACCCGGTCGCCGCGGCCAGCTCCGCGAGCGGGGCGCGGCCGTCGCGGGACAGCACGCGCATCAGTGGGCGGTCGGCGTCGGTGAGGTCGGTGGCCTCGGGGCCGCGCAGGACGGGCCGCAGGGCGGCGATCTCCGCCTCCGGGAGCACGCGCAGGCCGTGGAACACGTCCGGGCCGCCGCCGAAGGTGTGCAGGATGCCGTGGGCGGTGATCGAGACGACGGGGGCGGTGCGCTGCAGGCGCTGCAGGATCAGCTCGTCCCGCTCCTCGGGTGACCAGGCCTGCACGCTCGCGCTGATCTCGGTCCCGCCGGAGAGCAGCTGGACCCAGCGGGTGTCCTCCCGGCGGGCCAGCGCGTGCGCGATCTCGGTCGCGCTGCCGGGCTGGCAGTGCATCCGGATGATCCACTGGGCCCCGCCCAGCCGCAGGCCGTCGGCGGCGCCGACCAGCCTTACCCGGTCCGTCTCGCGCAGCCGCGCCCACCGCCGCGCCACGGTCCGGTCCGACACCCCGAGCACCTCGCCGATCCGCGCGAACGGCGCCCGGCCGTCGACGGCGAGCGCGTGCAGGATCCGGCGGTCGAGGTCGTCGATATCCATCAGTACAGGGTATCTCGTGTCGGATTCCTGCACCGATGCCGTCGTGGCTGCGCATCGAGGCCCGACGAGGGCGATTCTCGTCGCATGACTTCTCGCTGGTGGCCGCTCGTGGCCATCTGTCTCGGCTCCTTCATGCTGCTCCTCGACGTCACGATCGTGACCGTCGCCCTCCCCGACATGGCCGCGGACCTGCAGGCCTCGTTCACCTCGCTGCAGTGGGTCCTCGACGTCTACGCCCTCGTGCTCGCCGCCCTGCTGCTCGGTGCGGGCTCGCTGGCGGACATCGTCGGGCGGCGGCGGGCGTACGTGGTGGGGCTGGCGCTGTTCGCGCTCGGCTCGCTGGCCTGCGGGCTCGCCCCCTCCGCGGGGGTCCTGATCACCGCCCGCGGGGTGCAGGGCATCGGCGGCGCGCTCATGTTCGCCACGACCACCGCCATGCTCAACGCGACCTACGCAGGCCGCGACCGCGGCGTCGCGTTCGGGGTGTGGGGAGCCGTCAACGGGGCGGGCTCCGCGCTCGGTCCGCTGGTCGGCGGGCTGCTCACCGAACACGCGGGCTGGCGGTGGATCTTCCTGGTCAACCTGCCCGTCTCGGTCCTGACCGTCGCGCTCACCCTCGCCGTGTGCGCGGAGACCCGGCGCCCCGGGGTGCGGGTCGACGTGCCGGGGATCCTGTCCTTCACCGTGTTCGCGGGGTCGCTGACCTACGCGCTGATCCGGGCGGGCGAGGACGGCTGGGGCGCCGTGTCCACCGTGTCGTTCCTGGTCCTGGCGGTGGTCGCGATCGCCGTGTTCCTCGCGGTCGAGCGGCGCGTGGAGCACCCGCTGCTGGACCTCGCGCTGTTCCGGTCGACCTCGTTCGCGGCCACGATCGTCGCCGGGCTGCTGCTCATGGCCGCCGCGTTCGCGATGCTCGCCTACACCTCGGTGTGGATGCAGGGCGTGCTCGGGCTGACGCCGATCGAGGCCGGGCTGGCGTTGCTGCCGATGGCCGCGTGCTCGTTCCTCGTGTCCGCGGTCGCGGGCCGCGCCCTGCAGGGGATCTCGCCGCGCTGGACCGTCGGGATCGGGATGGTGCTGATCGGCGTGGGGTCGGCCCTGCAGGGCCTGGTCCGCGCGGACTCGACGGCGTGGATCCTGGTCCCCGGGCTCGCCGTCGTCGGGATCGGGGTGGGGCTGGCGATCCCGACGCTGACCGCCGCCGCGATGTCCGCCGCTCCCCCGCAGCTCGGCGGCATGGTCGCGGGCACGCTGAACACCGCGCGGCAGCTGGGGTACGCGCTCGGCGTGGCGGTGCTGGGGCTGGTGTTCCGGTCCGCGATCGCCGCGCGGGTCGACGATCCGGCGCTGGTCGGGGCGGCCGCCTCCGGTCAGGCGCCGCGGCTGCCGATGGTGCAGGAGGCCGTGGCCGCGGGCCTGCGGGACGGGTACCTGGTCGCCGGCATCGCGGGGATCCTCGGCGGTGTGCTGGTCCTGGCCCTGGTCCGCCCCGCGGTCCGGCGCCCCGAGGTGGCCCAGCCCGCTGCGGCATAGTCTGCTGCGCATGACCGACGGCATGACCGACGGGCGGGAGGCGCGGGCGACCGGGGCGGCCGAGACCGGGGCCGGGATCGCGGCCTCGCCGTTCCGGGTGGACCGGGACCGGATCGCGGCGTCGCCGTTCTTCGCGCGGCTCGCGGGCGTCACGCAGGTGGTGAGCCCCAACGGGTCCGGGCTGCTGCTGCACAACCGGCTGACGCACTCGCTGCAGGTCGCCCAGGTCGCGAGGGCCGTCGCAGAGCGGCTCGGGACCGAGTTCGGGCCCGAGGTGGACAAGCTCGGTGGCTGCGACCCCGACGTCGTCGAGGCCGCCGCGCTCGCCCACGACCTCGGCCACCCGCCGTTCGGACACCTGGGCGAGCAGGTGCTGGACCGGCTCGCCCGGGAGCGGCTCGGCCTCACCGACGGATTCGAGGGCAACGCCCAGAGCTTCCGGATCGTCACCACGATCGACCTGCACGGGCCCGGCCGGACCGGGCTGGGCCTGACCGCCGCCGTCCGGGCCGCGGTCCTGAAGTACCCGTGGACCCGGCACAGCTATCCGGAGCCGCACCCGAGCACCGCGGACCTGCCGCCCCGCGGGGGTGGCGGCACCGACGGCTCCGCCAAGTTCTCCGCCTACCTGACCGAGCTCGGCGAGCTGCGGGAGGCACGGGAGCCGTTCCCCGTCGGGCCGTGGCAGCAGACCGTCGAGGCCTCGGTGATGGACACCGCGGACGACATCGCCTACGCGATCCACGACGTCGAGGACTTCCACCGGGTCGGTGTCCTGCAGCAGGCCGGGGTGGCCGCCGAGCTGCGCGGGTGGGAGGCCGGGGTCGCCACCGCGGCGGGCGGTGCCGCACCGCACGCCGGTCCGGGGTCCGCCCTGGACCGGCTGCGCCGCCGGATGGCCGAGCGCGACGGCTGGGTCTTCTCCGACGAGGCGTTCGCCGCCGCCGTCGCACGGGTGCGGTCCGAGCTGGTCGACGGCCTGCTCGCCGTCCCGTTCGACGGCTCGATGACCGCCGAGCGCGCCGTCGCCGAGTTCTCGGCACGCTGGACCGCCCGGCTCGTCGGCGGGATCCGGGTTCTGGCCGACCCGCCGGTGCGGGCGGCGCACGTGGTGCTCGGCACCGAGCAGTGGCACGAGGTGGCGGTGCTGAAGTTCGTCCACCAGCAGTTCGTGCTGCGCCGCGCCGACCTCGCCTCGCACCAGCGCGGGCAGGCGACGGTCGTGACGGGCCTGGTCGGCGCCCTCCACGAGTGGCTCGCCGACGCCCGCTCCCCCGCCGCGCCCGCGCTGCCGCCGCGACTTCACGACCTGGTCGAGCTCGCCCGTGCCGAGTACGCCGCCCTGGCCGACGACGGCGTGGTCGCCGCCGCCCAGGTCGGTGACCTCGCCCGTGGCCGGGCGGTCGTGGACTACGTCGCCTCGCTGACCGACGCCCAGGCGGGCGCCCTGCTCGACGTCCTCACCGGCCGCTCCGCCCGGCTGTGGACCGATGCGATGGCGCTGTAGGACCGCGTCAGAGCGTGAACGCACCGCCGACGAAGCGGCGGCCCGCCTCCTCCCGCTCCGGCGGGCCCGCGGTGAGCCCGGCGGCGTACACCTCGGCGTCGTCCACGGGGTGGTAGCCGATCGCCGCCCCGCCCTCGAGCGACCAGACGCGGCGGGTGTTGGCCGAGATGCCCCAGACCGTGCGGAAACCCGGCTCCTCGCAGGTCAGGGCCGCCTCGACGAGCCTGGCGCAGTCGTTCGGGGAGAGCCAGGTGGCCAGCCCGCGCAGGTCGTGGGGCTCGTCGAAGCAGCTCCCGATCCGCAGGCACACGACGTCCATGCCGTGCCGGTCGTGGTACAGCGCACCCAGTGCCTCGCCGAGCACCTTGCTCACGCCATAGAAGGTGTCGGGACGCGGCGGCAGGTCGTCCGGCAGGTCGGGGGCGGTGGGCACGAACCCGACCGCGTGGTTGCTGGAGGCGTAGACGACCCGTCGGACACCGGCCCGTCGAGCGGCCTCGAACACGCAGTACGTGCCCTCGATGTTCGTGTCGCGGATGCGCTCCCAGCTGGCCTCGCCGGAGATCCCGCCCAGGTGCACCACGGCGTCGACCCCGGCGCACGCCTCCACCATCGCCTCCAGGTCCGTGACGCTCGCCGCGATCCCGCCCGGCACCGGCTCGACGTCCAGCAGCCGCAGCTCGTACCCGGACAGCCGCTCGCGCAGCATCCGCCCGATCCGCCCGGCCGCACCCGTGATCAGTACTCGTTCCACGCGTCCGATCCTGGCAGGGTGGGCGGCATGCTCGTCGCCGGCGTCGACTCCTCCACCCAGTCCTGCAAGGTCGTGGTCCGGGACGCGGAGTCCGGGGAGCTCGTGCGCTCCGGGCGCGCCACGCACCCGGACGGGACCGAGGTCGAGCCGAAGCACTGGTGGGCGGCGCTGCAGCAGGCGCTCGAGCAGGCGGGCGGGCTGGGGGACGTCGCCGCGGTGAGCGTGGCGGGCCAGCAGCACGGCATGGTCTGCCTCGACTCCTCGGGCGAGGTCGTGCGGCCCGCGCTGCTCTGGAACGACACCCGTTCCGCCGCGGCCGCCGCCGCCCTGGTCGACGAGCTGGGCGCGCAGGCCTGGGCCGACGCCACCGGCACCGTGCCCGTCGCGTCGATCACGGTGACCAAGCTGCGGTGGCTGGCCGAGCACGAGCCTGCCCACGCGTCCCGGGTCGCCGCGGTGTGCCTCCCCCACGACTGGCTCACCTGGCAGCTGCGCGGCGGCCGCGACCTCGACGCCCTGGTCACCGACCGCTCCGACGCCTCCGGCACCGGCTACTTCGACGCCTCGGCCGGGGAGCTCGGCGAGTACCGCCGCGACCTG
>NZ_JACBXB010000247.1 GCF_013870575.1 Pseudonocardia pini | reverse complement strand
CCTCCAGCGGCGCCGCCGTCACCGGCCCGACGCACACCACCCGCACCCGCAACCGCAGCGCGGTGATCAGCGAGTCCCGCAGGCCGCGCTCGTCCGCGCGGGCGAGCAGGCTCGCGGCGGCGGGCGCGCTCGTGAAGGTCAGGACGTCGATCCCGCCAGCCAGCACCGCGTCCGTCAGCCGGTCCATCGGCGTGAGGTTCTCGGGCTGCACCCAGCGGTACACCGGGACCTGCACGACCTCCGCGCCCGCCAGCTCGAGCGCCTCGACCACGTCCGGCAGCGGCTCACCGTGCAGCTGCACCGCGATCCGGCTGCCGTCCACCCCCGCCTCGAGCAGGTAGTCCAACACCTCGGCCGAGGACTCCGAGGTCGGCGACCACACCTCCGTCAACCCCGACGCCCGGATCTGGCCCCGTGCCTTCGGGCCGCGCGCGAGCACCTGGCTCTTGCCGAGGGCCGCGATCAGCGCCTCGCCGACGCCCCAGCCGTCCGCGGCCTCGATCCAGCCGCGGAACCCGATGCCCGTGGTCGCGACGGTGATGTCCGGGGGGCGGTTGATCAGGTCGCGGGTCCGCGCCTCGAGATCCGCGTCGTCCGCGAGCGGGACGATCCGGATCGACGGCCCGTGCTGCACGCACGCTCCGCGCCGCTCGAGCATCGTGCCCAACTCCTCGGCGCGACGTGCTGCGGTCACACCGACGGTGAAACCGGCCAGCGCGGGAACCGGCGCCTCGGTGGTGGTGGGGGCGCTCATCGGGGCATTCTCCGCCTTGGTCGGGGGCAGTCTGAACGCGAGGACCGTCACGGTAACCCGATCTGAACGCTCCCGTTGCGTACGCGGACGGGATACGTGGGCAGCGACACGTCCTCGACGTCCAGACACTGTCCGTCGACGAGGCTGTAGGCCTCCTTGTAGAGGGGCGACGCGACGGTGGGCACGCCACCGCGGTCGCCGACGATGCCGCGGGACATCACCGCGGCGCCGGAGCGCGGGTCGACGTTGCCGATCGCGAGGACCCGATCGTCGAAGAGCCGGAACACTGCGACCTGGGTCTCGCCGAACAGTGCGGCGACACCGCGCTCGGGCTGCAGGCGGTCCAGCGGGCAGACCGTCTGCCAGCGCACGTCGTCCTCCCACGTCACGGGGACACGCACCTGCTCGGGGGCCGTGGTCATGCCCGCACCTCCTGTCGGGGGGAGACGGTCGGCAGCCCGATGAGGACGGGATCGCCCGCCCGCGGCATCGGGACCGGCTGGCCGCGCTCGGTGACGAACGAGATCGTCGGGTCCGGGGTCTCGGGCGCGTTGACGAACGAGACGTAGCGCTCCAGCTTCTTCGGGTCCTCCAGCACGCCGCGCCACTCGTCGGCGTAGCTCTCGACGTGTCGGGCCATCGCCGTGTCGAGGTCGGCGCAGATCCCGAGCTTGTCGTCCACGATCACCTCGCGCAGGTGGTCGAGGCCGCCCTCCAGCTCCTCGAGCCAGGGCGCGGTGCGCTGCAGCCGGTCCGCCGTGCGGATGTAGAAGATGAGGAAGCGGTCGATCGTGCGGATCAGCGTCTCCTGGTCCACGTCCTGCACGATGAGCTGTGCGTGCTTCGGCGTGGCCCCGCCGTTGCCGCCCACGTAGAGGTTCCAGCCCTTGTCCGTGGCGATCACGCCGAAGTCCTTCGACCGGGCCTCCGCGCACTCGCGCGCACACCCCGAGACACCGGATTTGAGCTTGTGCGGGCTACGCAGCCCGCGGTAGCGCAGCTCCAGCAGCACGGCCATGCCCACCGAGTCCTGCACGCCGTAGCGACACCAGCTCGACCCGACGCAGGACTTCACCGTGCGCAGCGACTTGCCGTAGGCGTGCCCGGACTCGAACCCGGCATCGACGAGCCGCTTCCAGATCGCGGGCAGCTGCTCGACGCGGGCGCCGAACATGTCGATCCGCTGCCCGCCGGTGATCTTGGTGTAGAGGCCGAAGTCCTGCGCCACCTGCCCGATCACGATCAGGCCCTCCGGCGTGATCTCGCCGCCCGCGATCCGCGGCACGACGGAGTAGGTGCCGTTGCGCTGCATGTTCGCGAGGAAGTGGTCGTTGGTGTCCTGCAGGGCGGCCTGCTCGCCGTCGTGGATGTGGCCGCCGCCGAGCGAGGCCAGGATCGACGCGACGACGGGCTTGCACAGGTCGCACCCGCGCCCGCTGCCGTGCGACTCGACCGCCTCGGTGAACGTCCGGATCCCGGTGCTCGCGATGATCTGGAACAGCTCGGCGCGGGAGAAGGCGAAGTGCTCGCAGATCGCCTTGGAGACCTGGACGCCCTCGGAGACCAGCAGCTTCTTCAGCAGCGGCACGCAGGAGCCGCAGCTCGTGCCCGCCCTGGTGCAGGACTTGAGGTCCGGGACGGTGCACGCACCGTCGTGGATCGCCTCCTTCAGCGCACCCTTCGTGACGGCGTTGCAGGAGCAGATCTGCGCGGAGTCCGGCAGTGCGTCCGCCCCCAGCTCGACGCCGCCGGGCGCGATCATCGCGACCGGGTCCGCCGGGAGCGTCATCCCGACGAGCGGGCGGAGCGTGGCGTACTTCGACGCGTCGCCGACCAGGACGCCGCCCAGCAGGGTCTGCGCGTCGTCGGACACGACGAGCTTGGAGTAGGTGCCCGCCACAGGGTCGTTGACGACGACCTCGAGCGCGCCCTCGGTCGCGGCGTGCGCGTCCCCGAAGCTGGCCACCTCGACGCCGAGGAGCTTGAGCTTCGTGGACATGTCCAGCTCGTCCGGGGTCATCCGCGCCTGGCCGCCGAGCAACCGGTCCGCGACGACCTCCGCCATCGCGTACCCGGGCGCGACCAGCCCGTACGTCCGCCCCTCCAGGGCGGCGACCTCGCCGACGGCCCAGACGTGCTCGTCGGAGGTGCGGCACGTGGCGTCCACCCAGACGCCGCCGCGCTCGCCGACGCGCAGCCCGGAGTCGCGGGCCAGCGTGTCCGCGGGCCGGATGCCCGCGGAGAAGACGACGAGGTCGGCGTCGAGCTCGATGTCGTCGGACAGGGTGGCGATGAGCCGGTCGCGCTCCTCACGGATGCCGGTGACCGCGACACCGCACCGCACGGCGATGTCCTGGGAGCTGACGAGGTTCTGCAGCAGCGCGCCGCCGCCCTCGTCCACCTGCACCGGCATGAGCCGCGGCGCGATCTCGACGACCTGCGGGGACAGCCCCAGCAGCCGCATGGCGCGGGCGGCCTCGAGACCGAGCAGCCCACCGCCGACGACGACCGCGGAGCGGCGTCCCGCACCCGGGCGGGCGACGGCGGCCGCGGCGGCCTCCTTGATCGCGTCGAGGTCGTCGAGCGTGCGGTAGACGAAGCAGTTCGGGAGGTCCTTGCCGGGGACCGGCGGGACGAAGGGGACGGAGCCGGTCGCGAGGACCAGGGCGTCGTAGGTGAGCTCGGCGCCGGAGGCGGTGACGACCCGGCGGGCCGTGCGGTCGATCGAGGCGACGGGGTCACCGAGCCGCAGGTCGAAACCCGCGAGCTCCGGGAGCCGCAGCTCCTCCTCGCTCTTCCCGTCCACGTACGACGACAGGGCGACCCGGTCGTAGGCGTGGCGGGTCTCCTCGCCGAGGACGGTGATCCGCCACTCGCCGCGCTCGTCGCGGTCGCGCAGCGCGGAGACCAGCCGGTGGCCGACCATCCCGTTGCCGACCACGACGAGGTGCCGGGTGTCCGTCACGGAAGTACCTCCTGCGGTGTGGTGCGTCGTGCGGGGGCCCACCCGCCGCGGGGCGTGCGGCGGGTGGGCGTGTACTCGGGGGTCAGACGCGCGCGAACGCCGTCTCGTCGGCGCCGACCCGGACGGTCGACGTCTGCCGCATGTAGACCAGGTAGGTCACCGCCGCGCAGATCAGGTAGAAGGCCAGGAAGGCCCAGAACGCGGGCACGCCGCTCTTCGTCGCCGCGAACGACTGGCGGAAGGCCAGGTTGATCGCGAGGCCGCCGAGCGCGCCGACCGCGCCGATCAGGCCGACCGCGGCGCTGGAGATGCGGCGGGCGTGCAGCATCGCGGCGGTCCGGTCCATGCCCTGGCCGACCCGCTCCAGCGCCTGCCTGCGGAAGATCGCCGGGATCATCTTGTAGGTCGAGCCGTTGCCGAGGCCGGAGAACAGGAACAGCAGGATGAACCCCGCGGTGAACATGCCCAGCGAGTTCGACCCCGAGGCCAGGATGCAGATCAGGGCGGACACGGCCATCGCGATGTAGGTGAGCGCGCTGACCAGGGCGCCGCCGTACTTGTCGGCCAGCCAGCCGCCGATCGGGCGGATGAACGAGCCGATCAGCGGGCCGATGAACGTGACCGCGGCGGCCTGCAGCGGGGTGCGGCCGAACTGGGTCTGCAGGACGAGGCCGAACGCGAACGAGTAACCGATGAACGACCCGAACGTGCCGATGTAGAGGAAGGACATGATGCCGGTGTCCTTCTCGCTCATCGCGAGCTTGAACGCGCCCTTGTCGTTGCTGACGCTGGAGATGTTGTCCATGTACAGCGCCGCGCAGATCGAGCAGATGACGATCAGCGGGATGTAGACCGCCAGCAGCAGCCGCGGAGATCCCGCTCCTGCGGTCGCGATGACCAGCAGACCGATCAGCTGGATCAGCGCGACGCCGAGGTTGCCGCCGCCGGCGTTGAGGCCGAGCGCGGCACCCTTCTTGCCCTCGGGGAAGAAGGCGTTGATGTTCGCCATGGAGGAGGCGAAGTTGCCGCCACCGAAGCCACCCAGGGCCGCCATCAGCACGAACACCCAGTACGGGGTGCCGGGCTCGAGCACGAACGCCGCCGCGACCGTGGGGACCAGCAGGAGCAGGCCGGAGATGATGGTCCAGTTCCGACCGCCCATCCAGGCCACCGCGAAGGTGTAGGGCACCCGCAGGATCGCGCCGACCAGCGTGGCCGTGGCGCCGATGAAGAACTTGCCCGCCGCGTCGACGCCGTACTCCGGGCCCATGAACAGCACGAAGACGGACCAGAGGGTCCAGATCGCGAACCCGACGTGCTCGACGAAGATCGACGCCCACAGGTTCCGGTTGGCGATCTTCTTGCCGGTCCGTTCCCAGAAGCCCGGGTCCTCAGGCTCCCAGTGCTGGATCCACCGCCCCTTGATCAGGCCGCGGTCGACGATGTTCGCCTCCGTCGGTGCGGCGGATCCTTCTGCAGTGGCTGTCACCGTCGGGCCCTCCAGGTCGCTTCCGAAGTTCGGATGGGCAGACCGTAGGCAGGCCGGATTACCCTGGAGTGGCGCTGTGTGACGCGGGCGCAAAGCCCCGCTCACCTGCGTTCAGCTGCAGTGTGAGGTCACAACGCGCTGGTCAGGGCTGTGAGATCTTTCAAAGTCGAGCGGTGACGAGACCCGCCACCCGCTCCAGACCCGCGACGCTACGCGCCGAGGCGTCCGGGTGCTGGGCGTGCAGCGCCAGTCGGTAGAGCGCCGCGCGGAGCAGGGCCTGCGGCCACTCGTCCAGGTGAGCCCAGCGGTCGATCAGTCCCTCGTCGGCCCCGCCCCAGGCGATCGCGTCGACCACCACGACCGCGGCCGCCCACTCGGCGGGCCGCCAGAAGGGGACCAGGTCGAGGACGACCGGGACGCCGTCGCCGTCGAACAGCACGGCGCCGAACAGCTCGCCGTGCACGACCTGCGGCGGGGACTTCATCGGGCGGCGGTGCGCGGCCAGCTCGCCGAAGAGCCTGCCGCCCGCGGCCTCGTCCAGGGCGAACCGCCGCTCGCCGAACGCGGCCGCGGCGCTGCGGGACAGCAGGTCGTCCCGATTGTCGAGCAGCCGGGGGCGCTGGACCGTGGCGGTGGCCGCGTGCAGGCGCAGGCTGGCCGAGACGACGTCGTCGTGGCGGGGCTCCGACGCGCCCGCCAGGAACCGGGAGGCGGCCCAACCCGCGACGACCCAGCGCCCGTCCGAGGACCGGACGGGTCGGGCGAGGCGGACGGCCTCGACGTCGAGGCTCTCCAGCACACCGGCCGACCACGCGGCCATGGCGTTGTCCGCGACCGGGCGCAACAGCACGTCGTCGCAGTGCCAGGCGCGCTGGCCGGCCCACACGACGGGTCGCGGGAGCGCGTCCTTCACCCCGAACGCGACGCGGACGTGCTCGGGGAGGGCTGCAGCCTGCGGGGCCGTGGGTGCTGCGGTCACGGCGACCACGCTACCTGCGCGGTCCGGCTGATCCGTTGTGCCACGCGGGAGGGAGGGCTTTCGGGCGGGCTCGCCGAACGGTCCCTGGTCGCGGGCCCGGGGAGCGCGCGGGTCGGGGTGCCGTCATTCGGCCCAGCGGGTCTCTCAGTCCGAGTCCGAACCGCTCGAGTCCCAGCTCGAGTTCGAGTCGTTCGAGCCCGAGTCGTCGTCCGAGCCCGAGCCACTCGAGCCCGAGCCATCCGAGCCCGAGCCCTCCGAGCTCCAGTCGTCCGAGCCCGAGCCGTCCGAGCCCGAGCCACCCGAGCTCCAGTCATCCGAGCCCGAGCCACCCGAGCTCCAGTCATCCGAACCCGAGCCACCCGAGCCTGACCCGTCCGAGCCCGAGTCACTCCATTCCGACCCGCCCGAGCCCGAGTCCGAATGGCCAGAGCCTGAGCCCGCGCCATCCGAACCCGCGCCACCCGAGCCCGCGCCACCCGAGCCCGAGCCGCTCCATTCCGACCCGCCCGAGCCCGAGTCCGAATGGCCAGAGCCTGAGCCCGCGCCATCCGAGCCCGCGTTGTGGGAACCGGAGTCGCTCCATTCGGAGCCCCGGGAGCTCGAATCACCCGACGCTGAAACGTCGGTACCGGAGACACTCGCGCCCGAGCCGTTACCCGAGCTCGAGTCGTTCGAGCCCCAGTCGTTCGAGCCTGAATGGGTCGAGTCGCTGGAGCCTGAGGTCGACCCGTTCGAGCGGGTACCGGCCGAGCCCGAGTCGTAGGTTCGCGGATCGCTCCAGGACGCGCCGTCCGAGCCCGGCTCGCTGGAGCCTGAGTCCCCGCCCGAGCTCTGCTCGCTGGAGCCTGCGTCCCCGGACCTGGAGCTGCACCGCCTCTTCCGGGACGTGAACGACCACG